>JAIOQG010000412.1 GCA_021413465.1 Alphaproteobacteria bacterium
CATGAAGTTATAGTAATTGACTGGTGGAAGGCGTGTCCGTCAGTCGACAGTGATATTGGCGGTCTTCGCCACGCGCGCCCATTTGTCCGTCTCGGCCTGCAGATAGGCCTGGAATTCCTCGGGCGTGTTGCCGACGGTTTCAGCGCCGAGCTTGACGAGCTGCTCGCGGAAGTCCGGCAGTTTGAGGATGCGGTTGATCTCCACGTTCAATTTGTTGACGACCGCGCGCGGCGTGTTGGCCGGCACCATCACCCCGCCCCACGATACCGCCTCGAAGCCGGGCTGGCCCGCCGCTTCGGCGATGGTCGGCAGGTTGGGCAGGGCCGCGAGCCGCTGCCGCGTCGTTACTGCCAAAGCTTTCAAGCGGCCCGACTGCACGTGCGGCGCGCCGGAAACCACGGTGGTGAACATGGTCGTGATCTGGCCGCCGATGATGTCGGTCAGCGACAGGCCGTCGCCCTTGTAGCTGACACCCTGCATCTTGATGCCGGCGTTCATCAGGAAGAGCTCCATCGCGAGATGTCCGGCGGTGCCGGTGCCGCCGGTGCCGTACGTCCAGGCGCCCGGCGCAGTTTTCGCGCGGGCCAGGAATTCGCCGACCGTATTCACATCGAGCGTGGAATTGACGACCAGCATCAGCGGCACGAGGTTGGTCAGCGATACCGGCGTGAAATCCTTGATCGCGTCGTACGGCAGTTTCTTGTAGATGCTCGGGTTGATCGCGCTGGGTCCGACGTTGCTCATCAGGAGCGTATAGCCGTCGGGCGCGGACGTCGCCACGTACGACATGGCGATGATGCCGTTGGCGCCCGCGCGGTTTTCGATGATCACCTGCTGCTTCCAGGTGTCACTCATTTTCTGCCCGATCAGCCGCGCGACGACGTCGGAAGCACCGCCCGGCGGATACGGCACGATGAAACGAATCGCCTTGTTCGGATAGTCCTGCGCAACGGCGTTCAGGCAACCCGTGGACATGACAAGCGCCGCAACAAATGCGAGGCAACCGGTAAAACGTATATCGATTGACATGGCTTTCTCCCTGCTAGTGGACTGACAGTATTAAACGACGCCATTCTTGAGCTCGGCCTGCCCGCGCCACAGGCGGTCGAGGTTTTCCATCAAAAGATCGAGCACGTTGTCTTCGTAGCGCTGCGTCTCACCGGCGGTGTGCGGCGTGATCAGGATGTTTTTCGCTTTCCACAACGGCGAGGCCTCCGGCAGCGGTTCCTCCCACACGCAATCGACCGCGGCGCCCGCGATGACGCCTTTCTCGAGGGCGGCGGCGAGCGCCGGTTCGTCAACAACGCGGCCGCGCGCAACGTTGATGAGGTAGGCCGACTGCTTCATCGCCGCCAGCGCGCGCGCATCGATGAGGTTCGTGGTCTCCGGCGTCAGCGGGCAGGTCAGTGCGACAAAATCGGCCTGCGGCAACACGCTCAGCATCTTGTCCTGCGCGACAACTTCATCGGCCGCGCCCTTGCCGCGCGAAGGATCGCGCTTGGTGCCGATCACCCGCATGTCGAATGCCTTGGCGATGGTGGCGAGACGCGAACCGATACGGCCCATGCCGACGATCACCAGCGTTTTGCCGCCGAGCTCGTCTTCGCGCTTGGCAATTTCCGAAATCATGCCGCGCCATTTGTTTGCCGCCTGGTTGTCGCGCGCCTGCGGAATCTGGCGCGCCATCGCTAGTATCAGCGCGATCGCGTGCTCGGCCACCGCGCGCTCGTTGGCGCCCTGGGCGCTGGCGAGCCTGATACCGGCGGCGCTCAGCGCTTCGCGCGAATACTGGTCGAGCCCCGCGCTGATCGATTGGATGAACGCGAGTTTCGATGCCTTGGGGATGAACTCGTTGCGCCAGAATCCCGAGACGACGACCACGTCCGCCTCGCCGATGCGTTTCTCGAGCTCGTCGAGGCTG
>JAIOQG010000394.1 GCA_021413465.1 Alphaproteobacteria bacterium
CCGCCGCATCCGAAGGGGTTTGGGACTCATTAGGGAAACGAACAAGGAGAACTAAATGCGCTTCATTGCGCTTGTCGCCGCAGCTGCGGCACTCTTCGCCGGACCAGCCTTTGCGGCCGGTTACGGCGAATTCAACGGGAACTGGCGCAACGATGACGCCAGCACCCGTGATCTTACTCGTCTTCGCGTGACGATCAGCGGAGGCGGCATCAGCGTTCGCGCCTGGGGGCAGTGTCACCCCTCAGATTGCGACTGGGGCACAGTTCCAGGCGTCGCGTATTCGTACAGCCCGGCGGCAAATCCTGCGGTCAATGCGACCGATATCATCGCGACATTCAATCCGGGATTTGCGCAGACCACGCTGATCCTCACGGATCGTCCCGGCGATAGGCTTTCTTACGCCATCTTTACGCGTTTCACCGACGGGTCGGGACGTAGAGCCTATGTAGCGCGCGGCACGATGCGTAAGCATGGCGGCGGCTGGCCAGGTTGGCCTCCGGGCGGACCAGGCGGCGGTTGGCCTCCGGGCGGACCAGGCGGAGGCTTTCCACCGGGTGGGCCAGGCGGAGGCTTCCCACCGGCTGGACCAGGCGGAGGCTTTCCTCCGGGCGGGCCCGGCGGCGGTTCCGGCATCACGATCTACGAAGACGTGAACTTTGCCGGCGCGAGCCAACTCATCAACAGCGACACGCCAAACCTCGTGCCGATGGGTTGGAACGACATCGTGTCGAGTCTGCGGATCAGCGGTCCCGGTGCGTGGGAGATTTGCGAGCACGCGAACTATGCCGGGCGTTGCCGGGTGGTTTCGGGTGACGTTCCAAATCTTGTACCGGGTGGCTGGAACGATATGGTCTCATCGATCCGGCGTGCGGTTGGTGGTCCAGGTGGACCGGGCGGTGGCTGGCCTCCGGGTGGTCCCGGCGGCGGTGGAAGTCCGGTGACTCATTCGACCGGTCCGCTGGCGATCCCGCAGACGTATCTTGCCGATCTCGACGAGGGAATGGTGGTCAACAACTCGACTGCCGATATCTGGTTCGAGGCCGTTACGGCAGGCGAGTTCTATATTACGCCGCGCAATGGCGCGCGGATGTGGGTTGGCGACGGTTCGAACCGCGGCTTTGACGGATGCTCGTCCGGCGGCAGCTATAGCTCGGCGCGTGTATCATTCGACGACCTGCCGATCGGTACATATGTCTGTGTACGAACGAATGGCGGCCACTATAGCCAGTTCCGAATGAACTCTTTGTCGGGCGGCTATCCGAAAACTCTGACAATCGGCTACACGACTTGGGAATGATTGCTTAGAGGTCTAATCGCAGAATGGGTCAGCCGCGTTTTGCGCGGCTGACTTTTTTGTGTCTGAAGTTCGAATTCGTTTTGCTTGTTGTCGAATGTGTTGTGGACGATGAGCAACGGGTCGAACGGCATCGCCGGTTCGACAAGGCACCCCGATTGCTCATCCAGTCTTGGCAGAGCGAGGTGGCAAAGCCAGTTTGCTCGTGCGGGCAAGCGCTGAAGCTTCAACCCATCCAAGTGAATGGTGGCATTCACGATGGCTTGATCGGAGAGAAACGAACCTTGCCAACGCTCGAGCGCGCCTTGAAAGCGCTCGGCAAAATTGCGCCAGAGGGGCGATCCCGCTTTCAGCGCCATGACGCCGGAGTTGATGTAGGGCAGGGCAGCGAGTTCACGGGCCAGGCCGTCGCCAAACGCCATGCGGTAGCGTTCGGTCAGCCAATCGATATCGCGTGCGCTAAACGCGTAGGTGCGATGCACCGTTGGAACGGCGGCGATGTCGGCCGTCAATGCTGCTTCCATCAGCCAGCGTAAGCCCAGCGGTTGCTGCACCCATACGTCGGCGTCGAGCCAGATGTAGACGGCGTAGCCCGGCACGAGATCCGGCAGGAACGGTCGGGCTGCGCGCGATAGATAATGACGTTCTTGATCGAACTGGGCGTGTGGGCGGAAAGGCCATTGGGGCGCGACCAGGTGTTCGATCCGCGCCGAGACTTCGTTGCGCGTCGCTTCTGTGAGGCCGAGATCGAGACAGGCAATTGCGAAACGTAACGCGCCGCGATGGGGTTCGAGCGAATCGAGCAGGTCGCGCAATAGCGGCGCGTATTTCTCGTTCGCCGAGGTGACGACGACCGCGCTCATGGCGCGCGCGACGCGATCATGGCGTGTCGCAGTCCGGCAAAAGTCAACGCCGCCTCTATGTGGCCGCCGTCCAGGCGAGGGATTTTCCGGGTCATGCGTTTGTCGTTGAACGAGTTGGCGACGATGTAGATCGGGTCGAAAGGGTAGCTCGGTTCAACCAAGGCGCCGCGTTTGACGTCGGCAAAGGGTAGGGCGAGGTGACATATCCAATTGCAAAACGACGGAAGTTTATGATGCGGCAGGTCCTCAAAATACACGACGTGGTTGAGCACGGCTTGATCGCAAAGTCTTGGGCCATCCCATCGATCCAACGCGACTTGGAATCGCGATTGCCACTTTTTCCAAAGCGGCGATGCGGCAGAGGCCGCGACGACACCCGACGCGATGTAAGGCGAATTCATCATTTGCCGCGCCGTGTCGGCGCCAAATGCCATGCGATTGCGTTCGAACACCCATTCAACGTTTTGGCTCTGATGCCGGTAGCTGCGATCGACTGTCGGCACGACGCCGGCCAAACCGTTGCCGCATGATGTGGCCAAGAGTACCAGCGCCCGCAGGTCTTGCACCACACTGTCGGCATCGATCCAGGCATAGGCGTCGTAGCCGGGGAATAGGTCCGGCAAGAATGGACGCGTTGCGAAAGCGCGCGCCTGGATTTGGTTGTCGAACTGCGCGTGCGGGCGAAACGGCCATGCCGGTTTCGCGATTGTGTCGAATTGCTTTTTCAGGCGCTCGCGCGTTT
Source organism: Alphaproteobacteria bacterium (assembly GCA_021413465.1). GTDB lineage: Bacteria > Pseudomonadota > Alphaproteobacteria > Micropepsales > Micropepsaceae > SZUA-430. The sequence goes on from JAIOQG010000394.1 coordinate 2,900, forward strand.
CGGGCAAGAGACCGTAATCGAGACAGCCCATGGCGAAGGTGAGCTTCTTGCGGCATTGGTTCAGCGACAGCGCAAGGTCGGCGACGAAGGGCGCGTAGGCTTCGTCACCGCCAGTGACGATCATCAAGCGCATCGCTGCCCCCTTTGCTTTACCGGCGAGCGGAAAAAAATCGCCGCCGCGAATCCCGTGATCGCGGCGGCGCTGTTTGTTTTTGAACGGCCAACGCGGCCGTTAGAACGGCAGGAGGTCGCGCTCGCGCGTGTAGCTTAGGTAGCCGATGTTGATTCCAGCGCGGAAGCCGACGCCTGCGCGGATAGGGGCGAGCGAGATGCGGCCCGAGCGCTGATAGTTCACGCCCATGCCCGCGACGTAGTAGGCGGTGCCTTCGACGCCTGGGAAGCGTTGAAAAATCTCTTCTTGGCGACGGATTTTGTAGACGAGCGTAAACGTCTTCGAGGCGTTGCCGCCGAAGTCGAATCCGACCGATGGGCCTTGCCAGTACACCAACAAATTTCTAAAGCCCTTGCGGTGCATCGAGCCTTTGCCATAGCGCAGGCCCACTGCGATGGCACCCGATGCTTCTTCGCCGGCGATGTAGGCATTGGGGCGGCCCAGGTCGGCGAAGACGTGGTTGACTATACCCGCAGCCGCTTGGGCGGTTACGCCGAAGAAGCCAACGACCGCATTCACGATCTCATTTTGCGAGTAGGTTTCGTCTTCTGCCGCCAGCGCGGGGTTGTTTACCAGCGCCATGGCGGCGGCAAGCGAAAGGGCACCGCCGGCGGAATTTTTAATGGCCTCGCGGCGGGTCAACTTTTTGTCGGTCATGTCGTTCTCCAATCCCAGATCCCTTGTAGAGACAGTGTAGCCTGGCCATATGACATGCGCGAGGTGTCATGCAAGGCGCGGTTTTGTGAGCTTCGCCATGATTCGGCCGGTTAGATATGATCCGGCTTGATTCGGGGCAGTTATGCGCGGCCTCGTCACATTCATGAGGGGCATTTCATGTTCGAGGATTTCGGCACGACTTTCGTTATTGCCTTCCTGGTTGCCGCCATAATCGTTGTATTCCGGGCCATAAAATTCGTGCCGCAAGGCTATGGCTGGACGGTTGAGCGCTTCGGTCAATACATGCGGACGCTGAAACCGGGGCTCGGTCTTATCAATCCGATATTCGAGCGGATCGGTCGAAAAATCTCGATGATGGAAATGGTGCTGGATATCCCCAGCCAAGAAGTTATCACCAAGGACAACGCGCAAGTCACCGTCGATGCCATCGCCTTCATTCAGGTGGTGGATGTGGCGCGGGCGGCCTACGAGGTTCAGGATTTGAATCGCGCGATCGCTAACTTGGCGCTGACCAATGTGCGCACCGTTATCGGTTCGATGGATCTCGATGAGGTGCTGTCGAAGCGCGACGACATCAACGTGAAGTTGTTGCGCATCATCGACGCAGCGACGCAGCCGTGGGGCGTTAAGGCGACGCGCATCGAGATCAAAGATCTGTCGCCGCCGGCCGACATCACCGAATCGATGGCGCGGCAGATGAAGGCCGAGCGCGAACGCCGCGCGGAAGTTTTGACGGCCGACGGTCAGAAGCAGGCGGCGATCTTGCGTGCCGAAGGGTCGAAACAGTCAGCCATTCTCGAAGCCGAGGGCCGGCGCGAAGCGGCCTATCGCGACGCCGAGGCGCGCGAGCGCACGGCCGAGGCGGAAGCTAAGGCGACGGCGATGGTGTCGGAGGCGATCGCCAAAGGTGACGTGCAAGCGGTGAATTATTTCTTGGGTCAGAAGTACATCGAGGCGTTTAGAGATTTGGCGAACGCGCCAAACCAGAAATTCGTTATCGTGCCGATGGAGTCGGCGGGGCTGTTGGGTTCGATCGCCGGTATCGGCGAGCTCACGTAACTCGTGGGCGAGCGGGGTCCGACGGCCGCCACGGCTTCGGGGCGCAATACAGGTTCGGTGCCGCAGACGCGGTGACCGGCGCGCATGATTTAGCGAAAGCGAGTAAGATTGCGGCGTAAAGCGGGGAGTGCGTGAACATGGACGTGTTCGGCGATTGGCTTTTGAACGTTGGCCCCTATCACTGGCTGGCGCTTGCGGCGGTTCTGATCGGTCTTGAGATGGTGATGCCGACGCAGTATTTGATTTGGCCGGGCATTGCGGCGGCGGTGACGGGGTTGCTTGCCTTTTTGATCGCGTTCGGGTGGACCGCGCAGCTTTCGATATTTGCCGTGTTGTCCGTCGCATTGGTGGCAGCATCGCACTATTGGCCGAAGGCCGCCGTCGCGCCGGGAATCGCTTCCACTCTTAATCAGCGTACGGATCAAATGATCGGGCGCACGGCGACCGTGGTCGAGGATTTTCATCACGGTCAGGGCGCGGTGACGGTGGGGGACTCGCGTTGGTCCGCGCAATCGGCCGACGGCAGCGATTTCGTAGCCGGCGCGCGGGTGGAAATCGTTTCGGCGGAAAGCACACTTCTTAAGGTCAGGCTTGCGGGTTAGCGCGGGCGGCCCCAGGCCACGAAGCTGGGATTTGTGAATTTCTCGGCGGCGTTGCCGTATGTCAGCGGTGTCTTGCCGTCGAGGCGCGTGACCGCACCGCCTGCAGCGAGCAGGACGGCGTGACCTGCCGCCGTGTCCCATTCCATCGTTGTGCCATGGCGCGGATAGATGTCGGCTTCGCCGGCGGCGATGACGCAGAATTTAAGCGAAGAGCCCGCCGTGACGAGGTTTGAGATCGGGTAGAGCGCCAAGAACTCTTCCGTGAAGCGATCTCGGTGGCTGCGGCTTGCAATCGCGGTCATGCCTTCGTCCGGAGGGCGCCGGGTTTCGATGCGCTTGACGGCGGGCGCCGCTTGACCGGTTTTGCCTCTCCGTTCGAAGGCTTGGGTTCCGGTTCCCCAAAACATGCGATCGATGGCCGGAGCGAAGACTACGCCTGCGACCGGGCGGCCGTGTTCGATCAACGCGATGTTCACCGTGAACTCGCCGTTGCGGCTTATGAATTCTTTCGTGCCGTCGAGGGGATCGACGAGGAAGAACACGCCGCCATCAATGTCGGGCAATAAACCGGCGGCGGCGCTTTCCTCTGCCACTACCGGAACGCCGGGTGCAACGGCGTTCAAGCGGGCAATGATGAGCTTCTCGGCTTCTTCGTCGGCGATCGTGACCGGCGATTTGTCGGCCTTTTGACGATGGTCGGTGCCGGCAGCGTAGTGGTCCATGATCAGCGCGCCGGCTTCGGCCGCGATTTCGACCAACTGTGCAAGGAGTGCGGCGTGCGTTTCGTTCGAAATGACCATGTTTATGCCGTCCGTGTGTTCGGGTCGACGATTGTCAAAGACGCATGCCTCAGATCGATCAAGCGCTTGCCGGCGTTCTCGAAATTGACTGTCACGCGACTGCCGACCACCGATTGAACCTGTCCGATGCCCCAGTCGGGGAGGGCGTCCAGTTTCACCCAACGTCCGGGTTCCAGTGCCGATGTGCCGGATTCGCCTTGTGCATGTGTCGTCATCGGCGGCTCGCGCGGCGAAACATTCTCTCGTCCTGTGGATTTTCTGCTTAAGCGTTTCTTAAGCGCTTAGGCCGTGGTTTAGGGTGCAGCCGATTGTGGCTTTGACGACGACTTTCATTGTGACGCGGAAAAGAGCGGATCGCCAGCGAAATGCCCCTAAAAATCACTACCTGTGAAGTCCTATGAACGAGCTCGATCTCGGGGCGCTTTTGGTGTCGCGCGTTTGCCACGATCTGATTAGTCCCGTGGCCGCGGTTTCCAACGGGCTCGAAATCCTGGCGGACGAGCGCGATGCCGATATGCGGGCGCATGCCATGCGGTTGATCGAACATAGCGTTGGTCAGGCCAAAGCGCGGCTTTTGTTTGCACGCCTCGCCTTCGGCGCGATGGGATCGGCGGGAACGGAGATCGAGTTGCGCGAAGCCGGCGAGGTCGCCGCCGAGTTTTTCAAGACGGGCAAGGCGAAGCTCGACTGGCAAGCGCCGGAGTTTGCCGTCGACAAGGAGATCATCCGCGTGCTGCTGAACGTCGCGGCGATGGGTGCCGATTGCATTCCGCGCGGCGGCTCGCTGACGGTGACGGCCGAGCAGGAGAAGAATATTTTTTCAGCGGCCGTGGTCGCCAAGGGCGTAAAGGCCAAGTTGGCGGCCGACATCAAAGACGGGTTGGCGCTCAAGATTCCCCGGGAAGACCTTACGGGACGGACAATCGCACCGTTTGTCACCGCTTTGTTGGCCAAAAGAATCGGGTGTGAAATCGCATATGCGACGGAAGCCGAGTGCGTTCGCTTCGACCTGCGGTTCGAGCGCAAAAGCTGAGCTTCGACACGCGCCGGACTTGTTTTTCCTTCGCCGGTAAAGGAAATGCGAGCGATTTCGTTGCAGTTGCAGCGAGCGTGGTTTCCTCTGTGCCACTTTAGATCACCCACGATGGTTGTGCGTAGGTTCGAAAGCGAACGTCAATTTGTTGTAGGCGAAACTCCGTCCCGTGCCCGATGCCGCCTTGGCCACCGGTGGAGAAGCGCTTTCAATGCAGGACGATGCTCATTACGGTTCGGCCAATGTCGTATTGTACGATGCGGCTCCCGCCAATCGAAGCTCGATGCGTGCGGCGCTTGGCGCGGTCGGCTTTAGGCAGATTTTCGCATCGTCCGATTTCGAAGAGGTTGCTCGCGCCGTTACCAAGGAGTCTTGCGACGTTCTGGTCGCCGATCTTTCCGTTGAACCCGAGCGCATCTGCAAAATGATGCGCGACGTGCGGCACGGAGACGTAAGTCCAAATCCGTTTATCGTCGCCTTACTTACGACATGGGGCGTGCGCGCAGAAGACGCGAACAACATCATGGGCAGTGGCGCAGACGATGTGCTGGTCCGACCCTTTTCGGTGACATTTCTTGCCGAGCGCGTTCGAGCGCTTGTCGATGCGCGCAAGGAATTCGTCGTGACGGCCGACTATGTCGGGCCAAATCGGCGCAAAACCGATGATCGCGCCGACCACGTTCGCTTGCTTGATGTGCCAAATACGTTGCGTCTCAAGGCGAAGCCCGAGGAGGCGGGCGGGAAAGGCATCGATATCGCGTCCGCGGTTCGCGAGGCGCGCTCTAAAATCGGCGAAATGCGATTGGTGGGCAGCGCGCTGCAACTTCGATTGCTT
>JAIOQG010000417.1 GCA_021413465.1 Alphaproteobacteria bacterium
TTGTCGTTGTTGAAGTCCTCGCGGTTCAACAACCGCGTCTCATAGCCGATCAGCCTATACTCGCTCACCCGCATCGGGTTGAACTCGAACTGGAACTTCACGTCCTTGGCGATCGTGAACAACGTGCCGCCGATCTGTTCGACCAACACTTTGCGCGCCTCGTTGATCGTGTCGATGAAGGCCGCGTTCCCGTTGCCTTTCTGCGCCAGCTTCTGCATGAGGGCATCGTTGTAATTGCCCGTCCCGAAGCCAAGACAGGTCAGCGTCACGCCCGATGCCCGTTCGCGCGCGACGAAATCCTCAAGCTGGTTCGGGTCCGTGATGCCAACATTGAAATCGCCGTCCGTCGCCAACACCACGCGATTGACGCCGTCCTTGATGAAGCTCGAATGCGCCAGCTGATACGCCTGGCGAATGCCTTCGGCACCGGCCGTCGATCCGCCCGCGGATAAATTGTCGAGCGCCGCCAAAATCTTGCCCTTGTCGGCGCCGGACGTCGGCTCCAACACCATGCCTGCGGCGCCCGCATAAACGACGATCGAGACGCGGTCCTTGTCCGTCAACTCGTTGACGAGCATCCGCATCGCCTTCTTCACCAACGGCAGCTTGTTCGGCTCGTCCATCGATCCCGACACGTCGAGCAAGAAAACGAGATTGGCCGTCGGCCGCTCGCTCTTCTGAATGTCGAAGCCCTTGATCCCGATATGCACGATCTGCGTATCGGGATTCCATGGCGTTTGATAAACCTGCACCGTCGGCCGGAAAGGCTGTGCGCGATTGTCGGGCAGGGCATAGGAATAGTCGAAATAATTGACCATCTCCTCGATGCGCACCGCATCCGCCGGCGGCAGCGCGCCGTCGTTCAAGAACTTTCGCACCACGGCATAAGAGGCCGTGTCGACATCGGCTGAGAATGTAGACACCGGCTCGTCTTTCGCCAGTTTCACCGGATTGGGCTTGGCGTTCGGAAACTTGTCGCGCACCTCCGGCATGGGCTGAAATTGCCTGGGCGGCGGCGGCATCGCATACCCACCTGAGCCGTCCATCGCGACGGCAGGCGCGGCTGCAGGTTCGCTGGCGATCGCGTCGCTCGCCTTCTCTTGCGCTTCCGTTGTCGAGGTGCGGCCCGTTACCGGGCCTTGCTTGCGGTCGGCGTTTTGATCGCGCTCGAGATCACCGCATCCGGCGAGCACAAGCGCGCCAAGCAGAAGCGCGGCGATCGCAGCCGACGTCGTCAAACGATGCCGGAACAAAGTCAAATGGTGGTTGTGTGCGTCTGTCACGGAATTTGTCTCCCTCGCAGGTCCTTGCGAGGGCACAAACTCGGCGCCAATTGCGCCCCACGCGGGGCGCGTTCATGGCAAGTTTACGGCGAAGCGAGGTTACCGTGGCGGCGCGATGCCGCAGCCGCTTCCTACTTGTGCAACTTGTTGTAGGCGTCGACGAGCTTGTTGTAGTCGTTGCCAAGCGCTTCTTTTTCTTGCTGACTGCGTTCGATGGCCGCCACCAGAAGCCGCTTGTCGTTATCGCTCAAACGCTCCGCCAGTGTCTTTGCGAGCTTGTCGAGGCATTCCTGATAGACGTCGGCTTGCGTGATGAACGCCACCACGTCCGTTTTCGCGGTTTCCATTTCTTCTTTCGTCGCGGTCTTCGCATCCATGACGATCGTCGGTCCGTACGGGATCGACCCGCACTTTTCCAGGATCTCTTTCTTAATATCGACGGGCTTCGGCTTCTTCGGCTCGGCCGCATGGCCACCGGCCGCAAGACCCAAAGCAAGCACTAAAGAAAGCGCAGTGGCAAAAGTGAGCCGCATGAAATGGTACCCCGGATACTGGTTTGCGTTCGAGCCTTGACGCTTCAAACGTCGGCTATATGACATCAAACGCCGCTTGAACGGCAGATGAATGCCAAAAAGCCGCGAAAGCCGCGGAGGCGCTCTATAGCCGACAAGAATGCCACAAATCCACGTCGAATCCGCGCTTCCACTCCAACCATGGTTTCCGGCGGCCGCTTGGCTCCGGGTTTCCGGGTGCTTTGGGCCGGTTAACCGCGCAAGTTGCTGCAGTGACTACAACTGGCCGTCCAATGCCGCTGCGGTCTCCTTGCCGGTCACGACGGGCACGATTTCGCAGGACATCAGGTCGGCCCATTGTGCGACCCACTGCTGCAGCAGGCAAATGTCGTCGCACTCCATCAATTGGAAGCAGCGGCTTAAATCGGCGGCAACGTAACTCGAAACGAATTTAAGCCCTTCCGGCATCATGCGCCCTGTCGTCTTCAAACGCCGATATATCGACTTTGCGTCTTGATTCCGGAATGTCTCGATCACCATGAACTGCATGAATAATCTCCTGTCGTGGTCCTTCTATCGCCCTTTGCGAAACGCCGCCGCCCAACTGGGAACCGCTTCACCCGCCTCATACCGCGTCGCGCATTCGATTAAGCTCGCAACATCGAATCCGTGCGCCGCTGCAAGGTCTCGCAAATAGCTGTCGCTATGCCGATATCGGCGCTTAGGACCTCTCTCGAAATTCAGTCTGTCGCCGCGCTCCGTCGTGAACAACCACAGCCCGCCGGGCTTCAAGCGTTGCGCCACGCTGGCAAACACCGCGCCAAGATCGCCGAGATAGACCAACACATCCGCAGCGATCGCGATATCGAACGGGCCACTGGCGCCCGCGGGTAAGGTCTCGACATCCGCCTCGAACAGTAAATCGTAGATCTTCAGCGCGCGCGCCTTTTCGATCATCCGCGGCGACAGATCGACACCGATCAGCTGCCGCGCAATCGGCTTGAACGCTATGCCGGCAAGCCCCGTGCCGCAGCCCAAGTCGAGCACGTCGAGGCGCCTCGCGTTCGGATCAAGCAACAGCCCCGCCAGATCTCGCAAAATGCCGGGCCCCTCATAGTTCAATTGCCCACGCATGCGTTGGTCGTAGTCGCCGGCGAACTGATCGAACAGATGCCGCACATAGCCGGCGTCCGAGCGTGCCGCCTCTCGCATGTTTTGCGCGTCAATGCGCAGTTGCGCCAGTGCGCCACCGTCTGCAATGCCAACCTGCTCCGCCGTCGCCGCCGCCGCTTCCGCCTTGTCGGGTTCGCCGGCCGCAAGCCATAACCGCGCGATCTGCCAATACGCGCGCCCGTCGTCGGGCGCCAGGCGCACGGCGCGCTGAAACTCGGCAATCGCCGCCGGCAAAGCGCCGCTCGCCGCCAAAGCTTCGCCGCTCGCCAACACGACTTCCGCCGTATTGGGCGCAAGCAAACTGGCTTCGCGCAGTGCTGCCGCTGCGTCGTCCGCCCGGCCCAGCGCCACCAGCGCGCGCCCCAGCGCAACATGCGTGAGTATTCCGCCGCGCCCCTTTGCGATCAGCGCCTCGCAACGCGCCACCACCTCGTCGGCGCGTCCCTGGCCGATCAGCGCAGCCGTTTCGCCGACGGGATCGAAAAATGGCTCCAACTCAGAGAATCCCGACGTCAGTGCTTCAGCGTGCACTTGCCGTTGTTGATGACAACGACATCGCGCTCTTTCACTTTGGAACGGAACGAAACAATGTGCCCGTCCTTCCACATCTCGGTCACCAGCGTCTCGCCCGGAAACACCGGCGACGAAAAGCGCACGTCGAAACCTGTGATCATCGTATGGTCGTAATTGCACATCGTTTTCAGCACCGCCCGGCACGCCGTGCCGTACGAACACAGGCCGTGCAAAATGGGGCGCGGGAAGCCGGCCATCTTGGCGATCTTCGGATCCGAATGCAGCGGATTGCGATCACCCGAAAGACGATAGAGCAGCGCCTGATCGGGCCGCGTATCGGTCTCGCACACGCCGTCCGCCTTGCGCTCGGGAATGGCATGCGGCTCCGGCGCGCCGGTCGAAGGGCCGCCGAAGCCGCCATAGCCGCGCGCGAAAATCGTTCCACCCACGGTGCACAGCTTTTCGTTCGAACCTTTCAGGCGAATGACTTTTTCGGTGAAGATCAGCGCACCCTTTCCGGCGCCCTTGTCCACCGCGCCCGTGACGCGCTCTTCCGAAATAATCGTCGCGGAAGAGGGCAGGGGCTTGTGCAAAGTCAACCGCTGTTCGCCGTGCACCACCAGCAGATAATTGATGCCCGATTGACCCAGCGTGCGTTGCCCCCATGCGATCACCGAGGCCAGCGTCGGCACGGTTTTCAAGTCGTTTTCATAGGTGTAACGCAACTCGTCTTCGTTCATTGGGTCGCGGCTCATCCCCACGCCCAGCGCATAAAGCATCGTATCGCGGTCGGTATAGGTGAACTCGTCGCTGTCCGACTTCAGGGACATCAGTCCGTCATAGGTCACGGTCATGGGCAGGGCTCCAGTGCGTCAAAAGGCATCTGCGCCATTCAAGCCCGCAAAAAGGGTGCAGTGCAATAGAGCTCTGGACCTGCACCAGGCCATAGCGCGGCACGCGCGACGGCACTATGCTCGCTTCAGCATGACCAAAGTCGATTTGCCTTTCGCCGACCCCGCGCATATCGCCGCCACGAACGATCGTATCCTCGACGCGGCCGAACTTCTGTTCGCCGAACACGGCGTGGCCGGAACCTCCGTGCGCATGATCACCGAACACGCGCAAGTCAATGTCGCGGGCGTGAACTATCATTTCGGCACGAAGGAAAATCTGGTGCGCGCCGTGATTGCGCGGCGCCTTTCGGGCCTTGAAGCGGCGCGTGCGGCCGCGCTCGACGCAGTCGAAGCCCACGCCGCGGCGGAGCAAAGGGCTCCAACGGTCGTGGAGCTTGTCGAATCGCTGATCGGACCGGTTTTTGCCCAGGTCCTGTCCGACGATGCCGGCTGGCCGCACTTTATCCGCTTTCTCTCGCGTTTGGCGTGGGAACCGGGCGCGGAAAATCTCGCCCCGCCCGAAAGCTCGATGCGCCTCTTCGAACGTTTTGACACCGCACTTCAACAAGCCTCGCCGGAGTTGAGCGCCGATCCCGGCAAACGGCTCTGGCGGCTGGCGTTTATGCGTGGCGCACTGCAACACGCCTTACTGATGATCACCGCTCAGCGCACCGGGCGCATCCCCAAGGACATGCCTTTCGCGGCGGAAGCCGCTTCGATCGATGTCGAAACGATCAAACGCCAGCTCATTGCTTTTATCGCCGCCGGTCTATCGGCACCTTAAAGGCCGGCGATCAAACGATCTCGCCTTCGATCGGGACCGGCGCGCCGGTCAACCAGGCCTCGATCATCGCGTTCACTTTCTCTGGTGCCTCTTGTTGCACCCAATGCGACACGCCGGGCAAATAGCGCAGCGTAAGGTCCTTGACGTATTTGTCGGTGCCGACCGTGGTCGCCCGGTCGAGCGCGGAATCTTCCAATCCCCAAATCATCAAAGTCGGCGCATCGACGGTGCCGGGCTGCGGGTTCATCGCAGCGCTGCCCGCACGAAACGCGGCGCGGTAATAGTTGAGCATCGCACGCATCGCGCCGGGCTCGATCGCGGAGCGCCGAAACTCGTCGGTGACGGTTGCAGGAAAGCGGGACTTGTCGATCGCCATATTGAAAAAGGCCCGGCCCACGGCCTCGCCCTTGCGCGCCGTCATCAAGCGTTCCGGCAACCAAGGGATCTGAAAAAGGAACATGTACCAAGATTTCTTGAGCTGCGCCCAAGTCTTCAACTCGCGCATGAAGCACGCCGGATGCGGCAGGTTCATGATCACAAGTCGGTCCAAGGGACGCGCCTTGCGGATCGCAACCTGCCACGCCACGACGGCACCCCAGTCGTGCGCCATCAGCAACGTGGATTTGGCACCCGCGGCATCGATCAATGCCGCCACGTCCGCGACCAAATGATCGATGTGATAATCCGCGATCGCCGGCGGCCGCGACGTCTTTCCATAGCCCCGCATGTTCGGCGCCCACACTGTGTAGCCGAGTCGCGCCAGCAACGGCATTTGATAACGCCAAGAGAATTTGGATTCCGGAAACCCATGCAACAGCAACGCGAACTTGTCGCCCGTGCCGCACTGATCGACCTCGAAGGTAAGTCCATTCGCCGCCACGAGAGCGGTCTTGACCGGAAAGTCGCTCATTCCCGCCGCCAGATAGTATCGACCAGAACATCGGCCCATTTCTGCGACTGGAACTCGGCCTTCAACCGGTCCGGATCATAGGCCCGTTCCGTCCACTCGATCAGCGACAACCCCGATGTCTTGGCATGAGCCAAATACTGCTCGAAAAAATAATCGATGATTCCGGTTTTGCCCTGCCGCACATGGCCGTAACGCAGGCTCAGCATGCGCTTGGCTTGTTCGATCGGCTCACCCTTGCGGAAGTGCAGATAAAGCACGCTCATCAGCCCCGCACGATCGGCGCCGGATTTGCAGTGCATCAGTGCCGGATATTGAAGCTTCTCGAACAACGCCTTCGCGCCGGTCACTTGCTCCAGTGTCGGCGCGCCCCGGGACGTAACGGTGAAATTCTCAAGCACGATGCCTTCCCGGGCACAGGCGTCTTTTTCCAGTTGATGAAAACTCGCGCCGAACCCGCCGCGCAAATTGACCACCGTCTTAATACCGCGGCCCGCCCAACGCTTAATCTGAAACGGCCACGGCTGGTTCGTCCGCACCATCTCGTCCGAGATCCAATGCGCATTCGTCCACCACACGCGCAAAAAAGCGTGGTCGCTCCACGTCATGTCGTTGAGCGCGGCGAGCCGTCCGGAAGTTTTGTTGAGATCGAATTCGGGCATGGGGTTGTGGGCTCAAATACCGTCTCGACCCGCAAAACGCAAAGGCCGCCGGCTTTCGCCGGCGGCCCTTACCCGCCCCCTACCCTTAGAGGATCGGCTTAAAGATGGAATTGCAGGCCCAGATCGAAGCTGTGCTGCGTCAGATCGGTCTCATGCTCTTCCGCGAACACGTCTTCGTAAACGAAGTCCTGCGTCTGGAAATAGCGGTATCCGGCCGACATCGAAATACCCTCGGCGACCGGGAACGTCACGCCGGCCATGAACTGGTAGGCGAACACCCAGCTATTGTCCTTGGAGTTGAATTGCCCGGACGGCTCGTCGATCGAGTAGTCGACATAAGCGCCGCCCAAACCGGCGCCGATCCACGGCAAAATCGCTCCGTCAAACAGATGGATGTCGTAGTAGAAGTTGACCATGGCGGTTCCGGCTTGCGCCGTTCCGCCGACGTCGACAACGTCACCCGCCGCATAGGTCGCCGTATCGTCGCGCACGATCGTAACTTCGTCCAAATCGGCGCTGCGATATCCGCCTTCGATCTCAAGCCGGAAATTTTTGTCGAGCACCCAACCCATGAAAACGGCTGCGCCGAATCCGTCGGTGGCATATTCCTCGTTGTAGTCGAACGCGACCGAGCCTGCGGTCTCCGCCCCTTCGGTGGCGATGTACGAACTGCGCAAACCGAGATAAGCGACGCCGTAATCGGAGGCGAGCGCAACCGATGCAAACGTGGCCGCGCCGAGCGTAGCCAGAATTGCCGGAGCGAGTGACAGACGCATGAGATTTCCCCTCGCAAGCGGCGGACGCTCGATGCACGCGATCCGCCGTGGTTAATTTCGGTTTGCACTTTGCGCGGACGTGCTTAAGGCCGGGTTAAGCGCACGGGTTAATGAAACGTGAACGATGCAACCCGATGCAAGCATGCGACAGTGTCGAAGCGCGCCGTCTGTTTCTCGCAATGAACTTCGCCGAAAGACGCCGCGCCGCATCGGCTTCGGTCGTTTGCGCATTGTGTGCGGTTCGGCGCAACCGGAGCACCGAGCGCCCAATTTCCCCAGCTTCCGCGCCATTGCGCGAATCCTTGCAAACGACAGCCGCGCACACTAGTTTCCGCGCCTACTCGTAACAGGCTTAACGTGTCGCAAGCCCTGTGCAGCTGTAGCTCAGTTGGTTAGAGCGCCGGATTGTGGATCCGGAGGTCGGTGGTTCAAGCCCACTCAGCTGTACCATTCTTGCGTCTCACGCTTTCCCGCGCTTATTGCGCCGCCGCCTTCGCGGCCTGCGGCGTCTGCCCGAGCGTCAGCGGCGGCATATAAAGCAACAGCGACGACGCCACGAACACCGACGAATACGTACCGCTGATGATGCCCCACAGCACCGTAATCGAAAATCCAAACAGCGCATCGCCGCCGAACAACGCCAGCGGAATCAAGGACAGCGCCACCGTCGCGCTGGTTTTCATGGTGCGCGACAATGTCTGATTGGTCGACAGATTGATCAGCTCGCCCAGTTCCATCCGCTTGAACTTGCGTCGGTTTTCCCGGATTCGATCGAAAATGATGACCGTCTCGTTGATCGAATAGCCGGCCAGCATCAAAAGCGCCGCAATCGACGCCAAATTGAAATCGAGCTGCAGGATCGAATAGAGGCCGACCGCCATCAAAACGTCGTGACCGTTGGACAGCAACGCCGCGACCCCAAACTGCCATTCGAAGCGAAACGCGACGTAGACTGCGATCATCAACACCGCGAGAACGGCGGCGATCACGCCACTTTGGAACAACTCGCCCGACACCTTCGGGCCGACGGCTTCCACGCGGTTGAATTTGAATTCTGTGCCCAGGGCCTTTTTGATCGTGTTGGCGACCTCTTGCTCCTGGTTCGCAACCTTCGCCACCGGCGGCACGCGGATCAAAATGCCGTTTCCGGTTCCGATGCTTTGAACGGCAACTTCGCCAAAGCCGAGTGCCTCCACCTTATGGCGAACGGCGCTGACATCGACCTTGTGCGTTCCTTCGACCTCGATCAGCACGCCGCCCGTAAAATCGATACCGAGATTCAATCCCTGCACGGCAAGCGAGATCACGACGGCAACAAGCAGCAACCCGTCGACCGTGAACGCGATCCAACGCTGTCCCACAAAATCGAAATTCGGATTATCGAAGCCCCAACTGGAGTGCGCCATATGTCGTCCATGAAAGTGTTGCGGAAAGGCGGCGGATTAGACCGGCAAGCCCCTTTGGGCACAACCCCAAATCCGGCATCGAACAGCGCCAAATGACGCGCCGCGCCTCACCCCGTCGGCAGTCTTAACGACCCGTCGCTCTCAAGCGGCCAATGCGGATTGAAGGCCACCTCCCAAGGATGCCCGTCGGGATCGGCGAAGTATCCCGAATACCCGCCCCAAAACACCTCTTGCGCCGGTTTCAACAACGTAGCGCCAGCGGCCACCGCTTCCTTCAGCACGCTGTCGACTTCCGCCTTTCCGCGCGCATTATAGGCAATCGCGATGCCGCCGAATCTTGCCGAGGTTCCATCGTCGGGAAGCTGTGCATCCTCGGCCAACGCCGCCCGCGGATAAAGCCCGAGCACCAGGCCCAACAACTGAAAAAAGACGATATTCCCGTCGCCTTCCGGGCGCGCATTCCAACCCAGCGCCTCATAGAATTTCCGCGCGCGCGCCAGATCGCGCACACCAAGCGTAATCATTGTCAGCCTTTGATCCATCGCACTTTCTCCGGCAAGATGGCAAGAACAAAAACAGAACAAAATAACGATGTCAACGCCGCCGCCAGCAACAAATCTTTACGCGCCGGACAATCGCCCGACATGCCTTGCGCCCAAATCTGCAGTCAGGGGCGGCATCGGCCGCTCGCGCAAAGGAGACTCGAATGACTGAACAAACAAACCCGGCGCCCAAACGCGGCTTCGGCTTCGCCGCCCTCATCGCGGCAACATTGATTGGCGCCGTCGGCGGCGGTTTCGCAACTTCGGCCGTCGGTCACGGCATGGGCCACGGCCACGGCGGTTGGGGCGCCCATGGCATGCATGGCAAGATGGACCCCGCCCGCGCGCAAGAACACGCCGAACGCATGGTTGGCCACTTGTCGTGGGCGATCGACGCGACGGCGGATCAGAAACAAAAGCTCACCACGATCGCGACGGCCATGATCAAAGACTTGCTGCCGGTGCACGAAAAAATGGACGCTGCAAGACAGCGCGCCATCCAACTTTTGCAGCAGCCGCAAACCGACCGCGCCGCGCTCGAAACCTTGCGCGCCGAGCAGATCGCGACAGCCGATGAAGCCAGCAAGCGTTTGGCGCAAGGCCTGGCGGATGCCGCAGACGTCCTCACGCCGCCCCAGCGCGCCAAACTTGCGCAACACTGGCGCTTCTGATTGCGTGCCGCGGTCACGCACTCGAACGAAAAGCCGACAGCGGTGGCCGAACGCATACTTTTGATCGAAGACGATCCCCGCCTCGCCCGGATGGTCGAAGACTATCTGGGCGGCGCGGGCTATCGCGTGAACGTCGCGTCGACGGGCCACGCTGGCCTTGCGCTGGTCGAGCGCGAACACTTCGACGCGCTCGTGCTCGATCTGATGTTGCCCGATATCGACGGGCTTGAAGTCTGCAAGCGCGTCCGCGCCAGCCGTCAAACACCCATTCTCATGTTGACCGCCCGTGGCGACGCCATGGACCGCATCCTCGGCCTTGAACTGGGTGCCGACGACTATTTGCCCAAGCCGTTCGAACCGCGCGAACTTTTGGCGCGCCTTAAGGCCATCCTGCGCCGCGCGCAAGCCGGCGCAAAGTCGAATGTCCTACACTTCGGCCGGCTCGAGATCGACAAGGACGCGCGCGAGGTGCGCATCGACGGCGCGGCTCGCCCGCTCACCAGCTATCAATTCGCACTGGTCGTCGCGATGGCCGAACGCGCCGGCCGCGTCCTGTCGCGCGACGCTTTGTTCGACGTTGTGAAAGGCGAAACGATCGACGCCTTCGATCGCTCGATCGATGTCCACATCTCGCGTATCCGCGCCGCCATCGAAGACAATCCGAAACAGCCGCGTCGCGTTATCACCGTGCGCGGCGCCGGATACGTCTTTGCCAAGGCGCAAGAGTAAGGCGATGCTGAAGGTCTTCAATCGGCTCTACGTCAAAGTTTATCTCACGATCGTCTCGACGTTGCTTTTGGTCGTGATCGTGTCGGCGCTCGTCTGGCGTTCGGGACCCGAAATGGATGCCGCCCACAGCGCGTTCGAAATGATGACTGGCGTCGCCGCAGCCGCACTTGCCGACCCGAATGCGCCGGCGGTCGAACAACAAAAAGCCGTCGAAAGACTGGCCGCACTCTTGAAAACAGATCTGGCGCTCTATGACGCGAATGATCGCCTGTTGGGATCGGCGGGCAATCGCCCTTTGCCATCGCCGAACGAACTGACCGACCGTAAGCGTTGGTTTGGACATTCGGACGGTCCGGTATGGTCGTTCCAATTGCCGGATCGGCGCATGATCCTTGTTCGCCCGGCCATCGAGCACCGTGGCCATGGCATGGGGTTCATCGGCTACCTGGCGCTGATCGCGTTATTACTGGCTCTGGGTTCGCTACCCGTTGTGCGTGGCCTCACGCGTCGCCTCGAACGATTGCAGCAAGGTGTGGAATCGTTGGGTGCCGGCGACTTGACCGCGCGTGTGAAGGTCGAAGGCCGCGACGAAGTTGCCAGCGTCGCCGAAAGTTTCAATCGCGCCGCCCGCCGCATTGAAGAGCTGGTCCGTGCCCACAAAATGTTGCTCGCCAACGCCTCCCACGAACTGCGCACCCCGCTGACGCGCCTTCGCATGGGTGTCGAACTTTTGAAAGACAAAGCCGATCCGCAACGCAAAGCCGAACTCGAACAAGACATCGCCGAACTCGACCAGTTGATCGACGAAATTCTGCTGACCAGCCGCTTGGACGCGATGCAAAACCTCGAAACGGTCGAAGACATCGATCTCCTGGCGCTCGCAGCCGAAGAAGCATCGCGCTTTGACGGTGTTTCGGTCTCCGGCCAGGCGCTGGCGACACGCGGCGATGCGCGTCTCTTGCGGCGCCTGCTGCGCAACTTGATCGAGAATGCCAAACGCCACGGCGCACCGCCCGTGGAGATCGAGGTTCAAGCGCGCCAAGCAGATATTGTTCTCACGGTCTTCGACCACGGCCCGGGCGTCCCCGAGGCGGATCGCGGTCTAATTTTCGAACCATTTTTCCGCTCGAGCACGGCGGGCGAGAAGAGCCTAGGCACCGGTCTCGGTTTAGCACTCGTCCGCCAGATCGCGCGCCGTCACCGCGGCGACGTGGAGTGTGTGCACGCGGACAATGGCCGCAACGGATTCGCGGTCACACTGCCCGGCGCTTAATCGGTCGCCTTTCTATCCGGAATATTGCCAAGCGGCACCCGTTGCGAGCGCTGCGCGGCAAAGCTACGGTGCTTGGCAACAAGGCGGCCCAAGCTGCCGAATCCATTTAAATAGGGCGGAAACGATATGTCGAATGAGAATACGCGCCTGGGCTTGGTCGCAGCCGCCGTAGCGCTTGTCTTGGCGATCCCGGTTTTGGGCTCGCGCTTCGGTGCGGCGCCCACCACCGTTACGAATGTGGTCGAAGGCACCGAGCCTGTCGACGTCAGCAAAACCCAAGCCGTACAAAAGCGCTTAGCCGCCGCCTCGGCCATCGACGGCGCGCGCGTCATCGGCGCCGATGCCGAGCCCGAAAATTGGCTCGCGCACGGCCGCACCTACGGCGAGCAGCGCTTCTCGCCCCTAAACAAGATCACGACCGAGAACGTGAAAGACTTAGGCCTCGCCTGGACCTACGAGACCGGCACGATCCGCGGCCTCGAGGCTTCGCCCATCGTCGTCGACGGCGTCATGTTCGCAACCGGCTCGTGGAGCAAGGTCTATGCCCTCGACGCCAAGTCCGGCGAAGAACTCTGGACCTATGATCCCGAAGTCCCCGGCGAAACCGCGCGCAAGCCCTGTTGCGATGTCGTGAACCGCGGCGTCGCCGTTTGGAAGGGAAGGGTTTATGTCGGCACGCTTGACGGACGCCTCGTCGCCCTCGACGCCAAAACCGGCAAGCCAGTTTGGGACGTGCAAACCGTCGATCGCAACAAGCCCTACACGATCACCGGCGCGCCGCGCATCATCAAAGGCAAAGTCATCATTGGAAACGGCGGTGCCGAACTCGGCGTGCGCGGCTACATCACCGCCTACGACGCCGACACCGGCAAACAACTATGGCGCTTCTACACCGTGCCCGGCGATCCGCGCGTGCCGGTCGAAAACAAACACCTGACGGCCGCACTCCCCACATGGAAGGCCGACGCGCAAGGTTGGAAATACTGGGAAGTCGGCGGCGGCGGCACCGTGTGGGATTCGATGGCCTACGATCCCGACCTTGACCTGCTCTACATCGGCACCGGCAACGGCAGCCCATGGAGCCGCTATCTGCGCTCGCCCGGCGGCGGCGACAACCTCTACCTGTCGTCGATCGTCGCTATCAGACCCGAAACCGGCGAGATGGCCTGGTACTTCCAGGAAACGCCCGGCGATTCGTGGGACTTCACCGCGACGCAACACATCCTCCTCGCCGACCTCGAAATCAACGGTCAGATCCGCAAGGCGCTGATGCACGCGCCGAAGAACGGTTTCTTTTATGTGCTCGATCGCGAAACCGGCGCGTTCATTTCCGGCAAGAACTACGTCCCGGTCACATGGGCAAAGGGCCTTGATGAAAAGGGCCGCCCGATTGAAAACCCCGCCGCGTCGGCCTATCGCGACGCGCCGAAAATGGTCCAGCCTTCGCCCCATGGCGGCCACAACTGGCAGCCGATGGCCTACAATCCGCAAACAAAACTCGTCTACATCCCGGCGCAA
>JAIOQG010000377.1 GCA_021413465.1 Alphaproteobacteria bacterium
TTGGCGTAGTCGAACGCCTTGTCCATCGGATCGGACAGGGGCGAATTTTGATGCAGAATTTTCAGGTTGAGCTGGTTCGGCCACCAATCGGCGTTCGAGTGGGCGCCCACCGAGGTGGGCTTGCGCGCGCCATGCGCCACCGGGCATTTGGATTCACCGTCCATGTTCACTCCGATCTGGTTGTGCCGCTTTGGCACGGTTTGAACGCGATAGGGCTGGCGCGACCGAGGCGGGCCAGGCGAGTTTCCGGACTAATTTAGAACTATTCTAAATTAGTGCAAGGGGGAGGGGCGAAAAATTGTGCTGCAAGCGTCGGCTGTTTTGGCCCGAGGCGGACTTTCGAGAGCTTTTGCGTTGCGGCGGGTACTCATTCATTGGGCACAAGATCGGCGATCACGTCAGGTATTGGAAAGCCGAGATTTCGAGCGCCAATCCACGTCAGACGACCCTCCTTGCTCGGTTGCGACGTGTATAGCGCCGCGCCGATCAACTGCAGGGTCAGTATCAGAGCCTGCATGCTGTCTAGGCCCATGCCATAGCTGGAATGTGTTTTGCCGTCGCTTAGCCCAATGATCTGATACTCGCATCTGTAGTCATCGCCATCCGGTCTAGGCTGGCGGATGAGAACCGTGACCTCGCGGATTGGATCGCCGGATAGCTCCAATGTCCGCTTCGCGATAAAACCGTCAGGGACCATGGAATGACTCCGGGCCTTTTGAGGCGTTCGAATGCTTCGCCTAAGCAGTCAGCCGCTTATCTACCAGAGCAGCGCGATAGTTTGCGAAGTGCGCTTTCATCTCGTTCGCTTCTTTTTCGCTGATGGTCGTTGCGTCTTGGCAGAGCGCGATCTCCATGCGCTCGGCTAGTCGCGAAAGCGCAGTTGCGCCCGCCATGGCGCTTGAGCTCTTGAGCGAATGCGACAGGCGGATCGCCTCGGCCGTGGCCGTGTTGTTGCCCGTAAGCTTGGCAAGTTTGTCAAGCGTCGCGGCCGTTTCTTCGAGATAGGTGTCGATCAGAAGACGCAGCATCTCTTCGCCGGCGTCGGCGCGGAAGCTCTCGATGGCGGTCCAGTCGACCACAGGGGCGTCCGGCTCCGAAGGTGTATCGCCGGATCGCGCTTGCGTCGCAGGGGCGCGCGCCGCCAAGGCGTTGGCTAGCGCGACGATCAGCTCTTCCTTGCGGAACGGTTTGCCGACGTGGCCGTTCATGCCGGCGGCTTCGCATTTGCGGACATCTTCGGAGAACGCGTTTGCCGTCAGTGCGACGATCGGAACGCGGGCTTTTTCACCCGGGAGCGATCTGATGGCGCACGTCGCTTCGAGCCCGTCCATTTCGGGCATGTGCACGTCCATGAGTACGACGTCGTAGTCAAAGCGCCGAACGGCTTCGAGCGCTTCAAGCCCGTTGCCGGCGGCGTCCGGAACGATATCGAATTTTGACAGGACGGACTTTGCGACCAACAGATTCGTCGCGTTGTCTTCGGCGATCAACAAGCGCAGCGGCCGGCCCAAATTGCGGATGCTTGCGACGGCGGCAAGCATGGCGACTTCGGCTGCACCGGGGTGGGTTTCGGCCGTGTCTTGTTCAGTCGATGCCACGATCGGGATTTCGAACCAAAACGTCGAACCGCGCCCGGCCAAGCTTTCGGCGCCGATGCGGCCACCCAGGCGCTCGATCAGTTTTTTCGAGATCGCGAGACCCAAACCCGTGCCGCCGAATCTGCGCGAAATCGAGGCGTCGGTTTGTTGAAAGGTGTTGAACAGCAAGTGCATGCGGTCGGCCGGTATGCCGATGCCGGTGTCGAGCACTTCGACCCGAAGTGTCGTGCGCCCGTGATCGCCCGGCAGCGTCGAAACGACGAGTTCGATCGTGCCGCGCTCGGTGAACTTTGCGGCATTGCCAAGGAAATTTAGAACGACTTGCCGGATGCGGCCCGGATCGCTGCGCACGAATAGCGGGACATTGTCCGAAATCGTCACTTTGAGCGCGACGGATTTCGATTTCGTCCGCGGCGCCACGATTTCCGCGGCGTAGTTGAGCAAAGCGGGCAGGTCGAACGACGCGAGTTCGATCTGCATGGCGCCCGCATCCAGTTTCGAATAGTCCAGAACGTCGTTGACGATACGCAGCAAGCTTTCGGCGGATTCGCGGATCGTTGCGGCGGCGCGCTGTTGCTCGCCGTTCAGCCCGGCTTCCATCAGGACGGCGGACATTCCCAATACGCCGTTCATTGGCGTTCTAATCTCGTGGCTCATCATCGACAGGAAGTCGGACTTCGCCTTGTTGGCACTGTTGGCTTCGGTCAACGAGTCTTGAAGACGTGCGGAAAGCGCTTCAAGTTCCGCCGTATGCTCGGCGCGCTCCAGTTCGTGATGCTTAAATTCGCGGGCTATGCGATGGCCGTAAAGCAGCACGCAACTGACCATCAGAACAATGATGCCGCCGAACGCGTACTCAAAGCCGCCAAGAAACGTGGCCTCGGAGATCTGCTCGTGGAAGTACGTGCGCTGTATGTCGCGTACGTTTTTGGCTGTGCCGGCGATGTCGGCGCTGACGGCTGCAAATTTGCGGTCCATCGTCGCCATGCGCCGGCCGGCTGCCTCCGGATTGCCGGCACGAAAATGCGCGAAGATGCGATCGGCCTCTGCGGTCATGTCGTGCATCGAGGCATCGATCTTATTTATGGCGAGGTGCAGTTGCTTGCGCGCGGCGACGTCCGGGACATCTTCGGCCGCCAAGCGGAAAGCATCGAGCCGCTGGCGGAACGCCTTAAGCGCTTGCGCTTGGCGCGAGCTTTCCTTTGCAACGTCGTGCGAGTCGAACACGTCATTGCCGGGTGCGTTCACCGCACCAGCCGCCGCCGCGACGCCGGAAAGATCGGCCAGCTTGTTCGCCCAATGTTGATTGACTTCGACGGACGAACGAAAGATGCCCATGACTTGGTGCGAGAGATAGAGGCTGCCGCTGATGGCGAGCAGATCGAAAGCGGCGAGAAGATAGTAGACGACGTGCCAGTTTACCGGCCGTTGGCGAGCGGCCTTCGCAGGACTAGGAGATTGCGGCCCGCTGGCGGTCATGGACGTTCCTTGAGGGTATGGGGCAGTATGAGCCGGGGCGCGTTAAAATCGCGTGATTCATGTCGAATTTGACAGGCGGGCCGCCTGCACGGCGCATTTTTCCCGAAAATTGCGACCCGTCGCGTTACGGGCCCGCTCAGCGGTGGCGTCCAACCAGCGCGGCCGGTCGAAGCCCTTCCACTTCTGTGGTGGTGTGAGCCGACTTTGCGATCGGCTTCGTTTCTGAAACCCGACGCAAATTCGGCTGCACAGCAGAGGATATCGGGCATGCGTCGAATGATTGTGATGGCGGTCTGTTTCGGCGTAGTGGCGTGCGAGCAGAATAAGGCGGCGGAGGCGGCCAACACGCCGGGCTGGACGCAAACGAACGGCGCTGGCGAGGTGGTGCTGCTCAATCAGGCGGCGGGCGATGCGCCGGCTTTTGCGGTTGCCTGCACGAAGGCCGGGGCGGCGCTCACCTTCACGGCGAGCATTGCGCAAGTGGGCATCGCGAACATCGCGTCGCCTTATTCGTTGGTATTGTCGGGTGCGACGTTCCCGGCCAGGGCGGTGCGGGGCGCGGCCGAAGCAACGACGTTTTCGGTGACGGCGCCATTGTCGCCGGAAGTGCTGGCTGCGTTGCGCGATACGACGACGGCGCGCATTTTCGTCAATGACAGCTTTGCGTTCGCGGAATCCGACGTCGATCCGGGCCAGGTGTTCGAAAAATTCGCCGCCGATTGCGCGGCACTGACGGGTGTCGCGGCGCGGCCGTAAGGGCTTGCGAGGCGGCGCATGACGAAACACATCACAACAGCGAGCTTTGCTCTGGCCCCGCACCCTGCCGCTCGCGAGGAAGTAAGAATGACTCACGCTAAGGCGCTAAGACGCTAAGAAAGAAAGAAAAAAAATTGGGCCATCAAGATGCTCATAGCGAAGGTTCAACGCCGCGCGCGGCATCGAGATCCGATGGGCGCGAGCGGCGTCCGCGATTTTCAGGCGCCGGTTCAGCGCAAAATGCCGGCACACCTGGCCTGAGCATCTTGGTGGTTCAACCCAATTACTTCAGATGATTGAATTTCCGGCTGTTTTCGGCGTCGGGTGCCGGTTGTGACGTCATTCTGGCGCTTGAACGGCGTCTTTTTGGCGTCTATATTTACCACAGTGTTGCCCGAAAGAGTGTCAGGGAGATTGAGCCATGGTCACGACCACAGAACCAATTCAGCCTCGCCGCCCGGCCGCGAGCCGTGAAAGCGACGATGTATTGAGGTTGCTGGAGCAGGTTGTGGGCAGCGATCGGGATATGCCATCTGCCGAACGTTTCGAAAAGGCCAGCGCCTTGAGGGAGGCAATCGTGCAACTGATTGCGAGCGGCGTAGTGCACCCTCGCGATGAGAAGGCTGCTTCTTCCGAGGCCGCCGCTTCCGCGGCGCCGGTCGCGGACCTGAAGCAAGACGACGGCGAGCGGGATACGCGAATTTCGCTCCGGTTGTCGCCGGACGTGTCGCGTCTTTTGAAGGAGCTTGCGAAGGAGCAAGGCAACATCACCGTCGCCGAGACATTGCGGCGAGCGATCGGAACCGAAGCCTTTCTCCTCCAGGAGCGCAGCAAGGGACGCCGGATTCTTGTCGAAGACGACAAGAAAGCGTTGAAAGAGCTTGTATTTCGCTAGGCTGGTTTGAGGTCGGGCGTCCTCATTTCACGCCCGCTTTCGAACCGAAATAAAAGCCCGTCACGGCGCCCAGAACACCGATGACCGTCGGCAGCAACATCCCGACGATATCCTTGAGCAGCGTGGCATCGCGCATGGGAACGCACGCCTTGCCGTCGGGTGAGGGAACGCAGAATGAAAACAGTATCGTCCCCGACATCGCGACCACGACAATGAAGGCCACAATCACGACAAGACCGATTGCGATGGCCTTGCGCGTTTGCTCGCGCTCGGGAGGTTCGCGGTAGTCGATCGTGCGCGGCAGGTCCGCATCGGCTATCGTGATTTGGTCGTCGGTGTTGACATCATTTGCCATCGCACGGCCTGCTTTTAATGTTCACAGTATCCAACCTCGAATAATCGGCCTTGGCAAGACCAGGGGGAGGTCTCTTGCATCAAGCGAAGGCGCTTCGGGGCGCGCATCCGGGCGTTGCGTCTTTCGCCATTGCCGGCGCGGCGTCGCTTCGTCCCGTGCCGCCGGGGCACGCTTGACATCATTTCGATGATTAGCTAATTATCAATTCATGAGCGGTGTGTTTAAAGCCTTGTCCGATCCGACGCGGCGGCGCGTGTTGCAGCTTTTGCGCGCGCGGCCGATGAGTGCGGGCGATCTGGCCGATCATTTCGATGTGTCGAAGCCCACCATGTCGGCGCATTTTGCGGTGCTGCGCGAGGCGGGGCTCGTGCATGCGGAGAAGGACGGCAAGTCGGTCGTCTATCATTTGAATCTTTCGGTGCTGGAAGACGGGTTGATGGGCTTTGCGCA
>JAIOQG010000413.1 GCA_021413465.1 Alphaproteobacteria bacterium
CAAATTTCTTTCAGGACTCGACAACGACACATTGCGTCTGCCCGAAAGCGTTTTCGGCCAGATGGTCACCGGCGCCGACGCCGACACGAAGGAACTGACGTACCAGGCACCGGACATGATCCTCGCGCCCGACGCCGACACGATCTGCGTTGTGCCGTGGTACCGCGAACCCACCGCCCAAGTCGTTTGCGACTGTACCGATCGCAAGGACAAGCCCGTCGCCGTTGCCCCGCGCCAGATCCTTAAAAATATCTTGGCCCTCTACGAAGCGAAGGGCTGGCGTCCCGTCGTCGCCCCGGAACTCGAGTTCTTCCTTGCGCAACGCAACATCGATCCCGACTATCCGTTGTTGCCGCCGGCAGGCAAATCGGGCCGCCCGCAAACTGGCCGCCAAGCCTATTCGATCGATGCCGTCAACGAATTCGATCCGCTGTTTGAAGACGTGTACGACTTTTGCGAAGCCCAGGAAATCGGTATCGACAGTTTGATCCACGAAGACGGCGTCGCCCAGGTCGAGATCAATTTCAACCACGGCGATCCGCTGCAGCTCGCGGATCAAACGTTTCTGTTCAAACGCACCGTCCGCCAAGCCGCCCTGCGCCACGATATCTATGCGACGTTCATGGCCAAGCCCTACGAGGCCGAACCCGGCAGCGCGATGCACATCCATCAAAGCATCGTCGACACCGACAAGGGCAAGAACCTGTTTTCCACGCGCAGCGGCAAAGACACGAGGCTCTTCCTGGCCTACATCGCAGGCCTGCAAAAATATCTGCCGGCGGCGATGCCGCTGATTGCGCCTTACGTAAACTCCTATCGCCGCCTCGTGCGCTATCTCTCGGCACCCGTGAACACGCATTGGGGTCACGAGAACCGCACCGTAGGTCTGCGCATCCCCGAATCTGAAGGCAAGAACCGCCGCATCGAAAATCGCGTGCCCGGCGCCGACGCCAACCCCTATCTCGCCATCGCCGGATCGCTGGCCTGCGGTTATCTCGGCATGACGCAAAACCTTTCGCCGACGAAACCGATGGAAGGAAACGCCTACGAATCCATGCGCTATCAATTACCGCGGCACCTGCTCGACGCCATTTCCCGCTTTCGCAACTCGCAAGACATGCGCGACCTCTTGGGCGAGGCGTTCGTCGATCTCTATTCCGACGTCAAAGCATCCGAGCACGATGCCTACCAGCAAGTGATCAGTCCCTGGGAACGTCAGCATTTGCTGCTGAACGTATGATGGACGCCAGCACTCAAGCCCAAATGGGCTCGAGTTTCATGAACCGCTTCCACCTTCGCGTAAGTTGCTTCGCACGCGCTCGCATGTGCCCCAAATGCCAACCCGCGACGATACCCCCGGCATAGGCAATCGACGCCGCACTCCCGCCGTCGCCCTGTGCGACCAAGATGTCGCGCACGAGCGTGCGCGCCACGGCCGCGTCGTTCATCGCGCCAAGGACGTCTTGCAATTCACTCAGTCTCTTGAGGTATCGTTTTATCGCCCGCCTTGGATAGAGCGACGAGAAAAAATCGACGGCGTATCGAAATTTCTTCAAGCGGATACGCAGTTCGTGCCGCTCGCCCGCATCAAGCTCGCCGATCCGCCGTCCGAGCTTCATAGCGCGTCGATAACAACGATCAAGGCGCTCACGCGCAAAGCCAATTGCCGCTCGCTCGGCCGCTTCGCCGTCGGTCGAATGACCGCGCCAGGGCCGGCTGAATGTGACGCCCGCCATGTCCAACGCCAACTTTCGAAAGCGTTCCGACTCAAGCGCCTCGTGCACACCGTGCCAGGCAATCCGCCGCCGCGTGCGCACGACGGTCGCCAATGCATCGAGAGACCCGTCCTCGCCGTGCGCTGCCGCCGCCGGCCGGAACACATCCTCCTGAAAGACATCGAGATCGCGAGCTTGGCCGAGCACGCCGGCAAGCCACCGCACCTCCGCCTCAAGATCGCGCAACGCCAGCCGGAACGAACCGCCGAAAAGCGTCAGCGCGCTGCGCAGCCGCCGCAAGGCGACGCGCATTTGATGAACACCCTCCGGATCGCGCGCGTGCACGACCGCGCCCCAATTGTCGAGCAAGTGCCTCAAACAATGCGAGAGTATCTGACCGAAAGCGTCCTCTGCGCTTGCCCCGCCCAAAATCACGACCCGCCCTGCACCCGCAGGGCTATCGATCGTATCTTCGGCCAGCGCATAACCGCGCGCCGATTTCGATTGCAGACTTAGCACCAAGGCAAGATCCGAAGTCAGTTCGCGTGCACAAGCGATCAGGTCGAGGGGGTTGCCCTTCAAAAGTTCAAGTTCGAACTCTGCGACGGGAGTACGTGCGGCCGCCTTTCCACCCAACGACTGGATTGCGCCAATGTCGAATGCCGCCTCGAGTTCGGTACCGCGTTTTGGCGTCAGCACGACGGACGTGCGGTTCATTTCGACGGTGAAGACGGGCTTCAGCTCTTTCCCCTGGATTGCTTTCTCAAGTGCGCGCCGCACCGCTTTGTCGTCGATAGCTTGAACGTTAGGCGCAAGCTCGGCGACGATGGTCTTGAGTTCGGTTCGCGTCGCCACATCTGGCCCACCCGCGCTCTTGACGGTTTGAATGAATTGTCCACCTTCGCGACGCACCCGCAACCCGAAGCCGGCATCGCGCAAAGCAAAGTCGGACGTGTCGAAATATGTGGCGCTCAGCGCATACGTTCTTGGACGCTTCTTGCGCGCCAGGCGACGAAGGGCCGGCGAGCGCCGCAGACGCGCCAAGGCATCCTCGCTGCCGACAAATTTGAGTTCGGTTTCGTGTCCCATCAATTGAACGCACATCGCAACGCGGCCCGCCCGCGATGGCCTGTCTCTCCCAAGAACAATTGACAAAAACTCTATCGCGCGCCGCGATCAACACAAAAGTGTCAGAAATACTTCACAAACACTGCATTTGGGTGTGCCTCGCCTCGACGCGCTACACGTTGTTGTCGGGTCCTTGGATTGCACCCGGCCCAAAGAGTATGCGCTCGTCGTCGTGAGAATTCGTTACGACCGTTGCGCGTAAACGACAAAAACGCGGCTTTGCTTTCGTTAGTTCCGAACGGCAATGCCGGCCGCCGCCATGCGCGACTTGGCTTGGATGATCGTCGCTCCGCCAAAGTGAAAAATCGACGCAGCGAGCACCGCACTTGCGTGCCCCTCGCGAACGCCAGCGACCAAATGATCGAGCGTGCCAACCCCGCCGCTGGCAATCACCGGCACGCTAACCGCATCGGCGACCGCGCGCGTGAGTTGCAGATCGTACCCTTCTTTCGTGCCGTCACGATCCATCGACGTCAGCAAGATTTCGCCGGCACCCAACGCCACGACTTCCCGGGCGTAAGATACGGCATCCAAACCGGTGGCGGTGCGCCCGCCGTGAATGAAAACTTCGAAGCGATCGTCCCCGGCACGCCGCGCATCGATCGCGACAACGACAAGCTGAGAACCGAATTTGTGCGCCGCCTCGCGCACGATCTCGCGCCGCTCTACGACGGCCGTGTTGATCGAAACCTTGTCCGCGCCGGCAAGCAGCAACGTCCGGATATCGTCGATGGTCCGCACGCCGCCACCAACCGTAAGCGGCATAAAACAAGCCTCTGCCGTGCGGCGCACCACATCGAGCAAAATGCCGCGCCGCTCGTGGCTTGCCGTGATGTCGAGAAAACAAAGTTCGTCCGCGCCCGCAGCGTCGTAGGCCCGCGCCGCCTCGACGGGATCGCCAGCATCGCGCAAATTGACGAACTGAACGCCTTTGACGACGCGTCCATCCTTGACGTCCAAACACGGAATAACGCGGGTCTTCAGCATCGGCTAATTCCCATCGGCCAGCGCCAGCGCGGCGCGCGCATCGACGCGCCCGTCATAAAGCGCCCGCCCCACAATAACGCCCGCAATGTTCGGATGATTGAGCGCCTTGAGTTTGCGCAGATCCTCGATCGAACCGATGCCGCCGCTTGCAATCACCGGGATGGAAACATGGTCGGCAAGTCTCGCCGTCTCTTCGGTATTCACACCTGTGCCCGTACCATCGCGCGCGATATCGGTGTAGATGATGCAGGCGACGCCAGCGTCTTCAAACCGTTTCGCCAGTTCGAGCGCAGAGATATTCGTACCCTCTGCCCAGCCTTCGATCGCAACCTTTCCGGCTTTGGCATCGATCCCAACCGCAATTCCTCCCGGATGTGCACGCCCTGCGTCGCGAACCAATGCCGCATCGCGCACCGCAACCGTGCCTAAAATCACGCGCCGGACGCCGGCGCCAAGCCAACGCTCGATCGCGCCTCGATCGCGTATCCCGCCGCCGAGCTGAACGGGCAGGGTGACGCTCTTCAAAATGCCGGACACCGCGACTTCGTTCGCCGCGCGACCGGTCACCGCGCCGTCAAGATCGACGATATGCAACCACGAAAAGCCTAAGGCTTGAAACGACGAGGCTTGTGCCGAAGGGTCCTCGCTGAACACGGTAGCCGACGCCATCTCGCCTTGCACGAGTCGTACGCAGTGACCGCCTTTGAGATCGATTGCCGGATACAAAATCACGGTCGCCACCGCACGAAATTCTGCAACAGCTGAAGCCCCACCGCTTGACTCTTCTCAGGGTGAAACTGCGTGCCCACGATATTGTCGCGCCCCACAACGGCCGCAAGCGCACCGCCATAGTCCGTATCGGCCAGCACATCGATCGCGCTGGCCGCCCGCATACAAAAGCTATGAACGAAGTACCCGTGCGGATCGCTACTCTGGCTCAAATGATCGATCACGGGATGCGGTACAATCACGCGCAACGTATTCCACCCCATATGCGGAATCTTGAGCGACGCGTCCATTGGCACAAGTCGAACGACATCACCGGCAATCCAATCGAGACCCTCATGCACGCCGTGCTCAAGCCCGCGCGTCGCCAGCAATTGCATGCCGACGCAAATGCCGAGGAACGGCACCCCGCGCTTTCGCACCGCATCGTTCAGCGCATCGACCATACCGGGCACGGCGCGCAATCCGCTCATGCAGTCGGCAAACGCACCGACGCCGGGCAACACGATGCGTTCGGCTCCGCGCACCACGTCGGCATCGCTCGTCACGACCACGCCGTTGCTGAGGCCGCCATCGCGCACAGCTCTCGCGATCGCCTTCTCGGCCGATCGCAAATTCCCCGACCCGTAGTCGACAATGGCAACAAGTCCGCTCACGGACAAAATTCCTCGAAATCTCTGAGGTTTGTCGCTGACGGCACATACAGCCGTCAACGGCGCAGACTGCGTCCTTTTAAGACCCGAGGCTGCCCTTCACGCTGGGCGATTGTCCCAATTGCCGTGGATCGGGCTCGAAGGCCTCGCGCAGCGCCCTGGCACAGGCCTTAAAGCAGCTCTCGGCGATGTGATGATTGTTCTCGCCGTAAAGATTTTCGATGTGCAGCGTCAGCCCCGCATTTTGCGCCAAAGCTTGAAACCACTCTTTGAACAACTCAGTATCCATTTCACCAAGCTTCGGGCGCGAAAACGCAACCTTCCAGATCAAATAAGGCCGGGCCGAGGCATCGACTGCGCAGCGCGTCAGCGTCTCGTCCATGGGGATCACGGCGTGGCCGAAGCGGCGGATGCCCTTCCAATCGCCGAGCGCCTTGGCCATAGCGAGGCCAATGACGATACCCGTGTCTTCGGTTGTGTGATGGAAATCGATATGCGTGTCGCCCTTGGCCCGCACTTTGAGATCGATCGACGAGTGCTTGGAAAAACTCTCGAGCATGTGGTCGAGGAAGCCGACGCCCGTCTGGATGTCGTACTTGCCCGTTCCGTCAAGATCGAGACTGACGGAAATTTCAGTTTCCCGCGTCTTTCGATCGACACTCGCCTTGCGCATGGAATTAAGCCTTTCGAGCCCTTTGCGAACCGTGCTTCAGCCGTCATATAGCAGCAGTCCTAATATTGAACGAAAAGGCAATTTTCCATGTCCGACGACCCCTACGACCGGCCGATTTGGCGCCGCACAACGATTTTGTCCGTCCGCAAGGGCGGCAAAGTCGTGGTGGCGGGCGACGGTCAAGTCAGCCTGGGCCAAACGGTCATGAAAGCGAATGCGCGCAAGGTCCGCAGGCTTTCTGGCGGCAACGTCATTGCCGGCTTTGCCGGTGCCACAGCCGATGCCTTCACCTTGTTCGAACGCCTGGAAGCCAAGCTCGAACAACACCCGGGCAATTTAACGCGCGCCGCCGTCGAACTTGCCAAAGACTGGCGCACTGATCGCTACCTAAGGCGCCTTGAGGCCATGCTCGCCGTCTCTGACGCCACCACCAGCTTGATCCTCAGCGGCTCCGGCGACGTCGTCGAGCCCGAGGATGGCCTCATCGGCATCGGCTCGGGCGGAAATTTCGCGCTGGCCGCCGCCCGCGCCCTCTTGCCGCTCGACCTGTCGGCCGAAGACATTGCACGCCGCGCCATGAAAATCGCCGCCGACATCTGCGTCTACACCAACCACGAAGTGACATTGGAAAGTCTGTAACCCCCGATGACTGCTCAAACGCCCAATGCCCTCACCCCGCGCGAAATCGTCGCCGAACTCGATCGCTTCATCGTCGGTCAGGCCGCCGCCAAACGTGCCGTCTCGATTGCACTGCGCAATCGTTGGCGCCGCCAACAGCTCGCGCCCGATCTGCGCGAAGAAGTCCTGCCCAAAAATATCCTGATGATTGGACCGACCGGCGTCGGCAAAACGGAAATCTCGCGCCGACTCGCGCGCCTCGCCCAAGCGCCGTTCTTGAAAGTGGAAGCGACGAAATTCACCGAAGTGGGCTATGTCGGCCGCGACGTCGAACAAATCATCCGCGACCTCGTCGAGATCGGTATCTCGTCGCTGCGCGAACGCCGCCGTAAGGACGTTCAAGCAAGAGCCCTCAAGTCGGCGGAAGATCGCGTTGTCGATGCCCTCGTCGGCACCAGTGCATCGGAATCGACGCGCGAGTCGTTCCGCCGCAAACTTCGCGACGGCGAACTCAACGACAAGGACATCGAAATCCAAGTCGCCGACACCGGCGGCATGCCGTCGTTCGATCTTCCCGGCATGCCCGGTTCGCAAATCGGCATGATCAACCTCAGCGACATGTTGGGCAAAGCGCTCGGCGGCCGCCAAAAAACGCGCCGCATGAAAGTGGCCGATGCGCACGCGCCGTTGATTGCGGAAGAATCCGACAAGCTCATCGACAACGAAGCGTTGATCCAAGACGCGATTCGCTCGGTCGAGAACGACGGCATCGTCTTCCTGGATGAGATCGACAAAATCTGCGCCCGTGAAGGGCAGGGACGTGGCGGCGCCGATGTCAGTCGCGAAGGCGTGCAGCGCGATCTTCTGCCGCTGATCGAAGGCACCACGGTCTCGACCAAACACGGACCGGTCAAAACCGATCACATTCTCTTCATCGCCTCGGGCGCGTTCCACCTCGCCAAGCCGTCCGACCTCTTGCCGGAATTGCAAGGCCGGCTTCCTATCCGTGTCGAACTGCAAGCACTGACACGTGATGACTTCCGCCGCATCCTGACCGAAACCGAAGCAAGCCTCCTCAAACAGTACAAAGCGCTCATGGCGACCGAAGGCGTCGAACTCGAATTCACCGAGGACGGCATCGACGCCATCGCCGACGCCGCCGCCGAGGTTAACGCCACGGTGGAAAACATCGGCGCGCGCAGGTTGCAGACCGTAATGGAGAGAGTGCTCGAAGAGGTAAGCTTCCACGCCCCCGACAGTGCCGGTGCGCGCATCGTTGTCGACAAGAGTTTCGTCACCCGGGAAATCGGCGCTTTGACGAAAAATGCGGACCTCTCGCGCTTCATACTTTAACGCGAAAAACTGAACCCGCACATCGTCGAGGCGAGTTCAGACCGGCGCAGAATAATGATCCCTAACGTGTTGAGATGGCTCGCACACGGGACCGTTTCGCTATACGATATTTTTCTGGGTCGCGTTCTGGGAAGTCCGGCTTGGTAGTCGGTCTGCGCGTTTATCGGGGTCGCGGGTGTCGAAGCGAAACCTCTTTGTCAGTTTTGCCGAAAGCGACGGTGGCCACTCCTACCTGGCCGCGCGCGCTATGCTCGATCCGGGCAGCATCGCGCATTTGATATTCCGCAATACGGTTTCCGAATCTCTTGAAGCCGTTGCCGCCGGACAAGCGAATTACGCCGTCGTTCCCTGCTACAACTCGATCACGCAATGGGATGGCGCAACGCTCAAGGCGCTCGCTTCCGGTGGTTTCGAAATCTTCGCTCAGCTTTGCATGCCCACAAGCTATGTGCTCGTCGCGCACAAAGACTACATGAGCGAATTCGTCGCTGCTTACACGTCGATCAAGACACCCGACGCCATCCTAACCCCGGAAGACGAAGCGAAAATTTATACCCGCTTCCTGTCGCGCATCTTCGTTGGCCCGCAGGCGGAAGAACAATATCGCGGCCGCCTGGTTCGCCCCGACATGACGCACGCCACGATCGAGCTGTCGCGCAATCCCCTGCGAATCCTGGAAGAACTCACGCGCTCCGATCTGCTCAAGGCGATGACCTCGTCACCGCGCTCCGGCGGCGGCTACGGTCCATTGCCGGGCAACGTCTCGGGCGGTGGCATCAATATCGGGTCGGCACCGGTGCTGTCGCCGGCCATGCCGGCCATGACCGCCATCATGGAGACGCTTCAAGCGCCGGCGGCGTTGGTTGCCGCTGGACTGCTGGACGCACCGGGCGATCCCGACGGTTGGGATCAGCCGGGATCTCTGGGCGAAATTGTCTCGCTCCTGCGCAAGCTCTTGGTGCTCCTCAACGTCTACTCCTTGGGCTCCCCCGATCTACCGGAGAACAAGACTCAATATCTGTTGTTGGGCCGCCGTGGTGCAGGCGCACCGCCGGCAAACGCTATTCGCTCGCCGGCCGCCGCGCCGACGCGCATCACCGCCTTGGTCAAGCCGTCGTCGAAAAAGTCGAGCGCCGATCAATGGCTCAAGCCGCGCGGCATCCTGGCTAAAAAGGCGCGCGACTTCGGCTTCGTGTTCGATCGCGCACCCATGATGTTGTCACCGGGCAATCAGCGCATCTTCTTGTTCGAGGGCGGTCGGCCCAAAGACGGCGTTGCCCCAAATCCGATCGGCGCCGTCGAAGGCATGCTGCGTTGGATGGGAGAACTCTTCGCGCCTCCGTCCGACGGCTCCGGAAAACCATCGGGCGGCAAATCGAAGGACAAGACGCTTCGTAAAGTGCTCGAGCAAAAAGCCGAGGGCAACCCGAAGGACAACACGCCCGGCAAATTCGACACGCAGTTTTTGGGCCAATATCCCGCCTGGTGCCATGGCCTGTCGGATGACGCCTGCTGGTGCTGCGAAGAAGCGCACGCCGATACGCATCAGGAAAAGTCAGTCAATGTTCCCCAACTTCTGATTGCGACACTCGTCGCAGCAACGATACTGGCGTTGCTGTTCTTTCCCGCCTACTGCGCCATCTCGGGATCGTGCACGTGGTTCTCCCAGTCACCAGCCCTGCCGAAATTGGAAGCACCGCCATCGCCATTCTCGCCGCCGCCCGTCATCGTCGCGCCGGAACCGGCAAAAATATTGCCGCCAAAGCCAACGATGCCCGAACCGGTACGCCAGCCTTATCCCGGCCTCGGCCAAAAACCCGCAGCTCCCGTTGAAAGCGCGCCCGTCAAAACGGCGCCGCCTGTGGTCGCAACACCAAAGTACGACATCCCCAAGCCGCCGCCGGTGTTCCACGTCGCTTTCTTCGAAGCAAAATCGAACCTAACGCGCGAAGCGCAGACCGCGCTGGGCTCAGCTGCCAGCCAATCGATCCAACAAAACCGCACCGTCAACATTCGCATCGTCGCGCTGGGCGCGCGCGAAACCGATGACGAGCTTTGGCGTCGCCGCCTCTACGCGGTGAAAGACGAACTTGTTCGCCTCGGCGTTCCTGCCAATCGCATCCGCAATGAAGGGACGGGGCCTTACATCCTTACGATCCGCTCGAACCAACCGGCGGGACCCGCATCGCGCCGGCAGCGCTTGACGTACGATGTCGACGTCGTGCCGGATCCGATGATGGCGGACTAACCGCCGCGGGCCGTCTTCCGCCGCAGATAGGCGTAGTACGCGCCGCCGCCGCCGTGGCGTTGATGCGCCGCTTGAATTCCAACCACCATGTTCCGCGTTTCGGGCTGCTCCAGCCACAGCGGCACAAGAGAGCGCAGAACCCCCGCCTTCGCGCGATCGGGCATTGTGAATGGACGCAACGCATCGTCTTTTGCGCTCCGCTCCGCAGCACCCTTGCCCGTGATGATCAACAAGCATCGGTAGCCGGCATCATGCCCGCGCCGAACGAACGCGAGCAGGCGCGAATGAGCTTGTTGTTGCGTCAACCCGTGCAGATCGAGCCGCGCATCGGGTTCGATCTTCCCGCGGCGTAAGCGCTCGGCGGTTGCCCCGTCAACATCGGGAATCATGCCCGAATGACCTCGCTTTTTCGGAGGCAATGGCTGAACGACGGGGAAATGTTTCGCCGGGGCTGAAGCAGGGACACGCACCACGACCGCCGGCTGTCGCTTGGGCTCTTTGGCAGTCCGCAATGTGCGCCCCGAGCGCCGCACATCGCGCACGACCTCAACCCAGAGCGCCCGTTCGTCGTCGTTGATGTCGCGCTTCTTGACCACGAGAAATCAATTCAACCTGGTCGCGACCGGCTTTGGCAGCAAAACGAAAAGCTTGCCCTTGTGCGCCATTCGTCCCGCAATGTGCTCCGCATCTTGGCCCGCACCCCAGTAGACATCGCCCCGCACCGGTCCGCGAATGGCGCCGCCCGTGTCCTGAGCGATCAGCAAACGCTGGAAAGGCTGGTCCGCCACTTTCGCGTCGGCACTTGGTGCGTTGGCGTCGATCCACATTGGTGCACCGAGTCCGTGAAAGCGAAGATCCACCGCCAGACTCGCTTGCGGAATAAGCGCCACGCCTTGCGCGCCGTCGGCACCCAAGCGCGGATCGGCAATGGGCAGTTCTTTAAAGAAAACGAAAGAAGCATTCTCGTTCATCAGCGCATCGGCCTTGGCGGGATTGGCGGCAAGCCAAGCACGAATGCCCTGCATCGAAAGCTGCTCGCGCGTGATTTCGCCGCGATCGAGCAAGACGCGACCGATCGCCGTGTACGGATGACCGTTTTGTCCGTCATAGGCGACGCGCACCACGTTGCCGTTCTTGAACCGCACCCGGCCCGAACCTTGAACCTGAAGAAAGAATGCGTCTGCTGCGTCGTCCACATAGGTGATGACGTGCGCCCGTCCTTTCAAACCGGCCCCGACGATATCCGCGCGCGTCGCATAAGGCACGAGCTTCGCGCCCTCGACACGTCCCGCAAGCCGCTCGCCCTTCAGCGCCGGTCTGAAACTGCCAAGATCGATCGAAATCAAATCGCTTGGGCGCGAATAGAGCGGCGTCCGATAACGGCCCGACGGCTTACGGCTGCCGGAAAGCTCGGGCTCATAATAGCCGGTGAACAACCCGACCGCCTCCGCGCGGTTCAATGCTTGAGCCGGCACAAACCATTGCTCGAAAAAGGCTCGAGGCTCGGGCATCGCGCGCGACTGCTTGGCGGCGGAACATGCAGGCCGCCAATCGCCGACGCTTCCATAGACAACCGCGCCGCCGAACGGATCTCCGTCCGCACGCAACAGCAGTTTTCCGCACGACGCCAAAAACCCGGTGAACGCCGGCCGCAAGTCGGTAGATCCCCACCCGGGCAGAGCACCGAAATCTAAAGTTTTCAACGCCAACTCGTCGGGTTGAGTTGGCTTGTCTGGAGTGGGCCCGCCGACCGGAACGCAAGCGGTGGCCAGAATCAGAATCGCAGCGCCGAGCGCTTTTGAAACACGCATGAACAATGAGGCGGCGGCCTAAGCGGAACCGGCGGTCGATACCAACTTCCAGTTCGGATCCGACGAGCGCGTGTCGCGCGCAAACGTCCAAACGTCGGTGACCTCGCGCACCACGCCGGCCGCACCGTCGATCACAGCGCCGGCGGCGTCGCGTGTAACCGTGATCAACTCGCTCACAAAACGCACCGTCACTTCGGCAATGCGCCCGCGCAGCCCAACGTCTTCAAGCGCCGATTGCTTCAGACCGATGAACGAAAAATCGATCTTGTGCGAAGCCTTTTCGCGCGCATCAATCGCAGCGTCGAAGCTGGCAAATACATCGTCGGACAACAGCGGTTTCAGTGCCGCGCGTTCGCCCTGCGCAAAGGCACGTGCAATCGTTTCATGCGCGACAATGGCGCCGCCGACGAACGCATCTGGGTCAAAGCTGCGATCGACTTGACGAATTTGTTCGATGCCGATGGCAAGCGCCGAACCAGGCGCAATTTTGGCCTCAAGCGCCCCTACAACGGGTGGTCGCACGATTTCCCGTGCCCGGGGCAAAGGCACCACATTGT
The DNA here is from genome assembly GCA_021413465.1 of Alphaproteobacteria bacterium. Lineage (GTDB taxonomy): Bacteria > Pseudomonadota > Alphaproteobacteria > Micropepsales > Micropepsaceae > SZUA-430. The sequence continues at coordinate 12,470 of JAIOQG010000413.1, forward strand.
CGTCCGTAGAATTTGTAGCCGTGCGCCGGCTGTCCACGCGATCGCGCCGGCTGACTGGATCGAATGGCGGCTGTTCGTTGCCGGTGCGACGTCCCAGGACGGAATAAAGCCGATATGCAATGAAAACCGCGATACCTGCCAGAAAGAGAAGTTCCAACACGGGCGTTCCTGTCATTGCAAAAATCCATGGCTGGCAACGAGCGAACCGATTTTCTGGCCTTCGACGCTGAATGTCGTCCGGGGGCGATAAATTGGCGCACGTCTGGGGATAAAGCCTACAGCTACAATCCTTTCCGGTCTATAGCTTGCGCCGCAGGTCATTCCCGAATTCATTCACGTTTGATCAACCAACGGTTACGGCAGCTTGTCTCTGGGCCCGTGGCCATGATAGCCACCCGCCCTCACAACATTGGGCCAAATCCCAAGCTTTCAAGGACAGGCAATGAGCGACACGCCAGCCAACGGTAACGGCCACGATCAAGACAACGCGCAAGCAGGTGCATCTGCGGCGCAAATTCAGGTCTTGGCCCAATACGTTAAGGATTTGTCATTTGAGAACCCCGCCGCACCGATGAGCCTTCAGGGCCAAAAGCCTGCGCTCGAAGTCGGTGTGGACGTTCAAGCACGCGGTTTGGGCATCGACCAGTACGAAGTGTCGATCCGAATTCGAGCCGACGCCAAGTCTGCAAATCAGACGATCTTCGTTTGCGAGCTGACCTATTCAGGCGTGTTCATGCTCAAGAACATCACACCCGAGAACATCCAACCGGTGTTGTTGATCGAATGTCCGCGCCAGTTGTTTCCCTTCGCACGCCGCGTCGTTGCGGACACGACGCGCGATGGCGGCTTCCCGCCGCTGCTACTCGATCCCATCGATTTCCTCACGCTCTATCGTGCACAGATGGCGCAGCAAAAAGTGCAACCCCAAGCAACAACCGCTTAGGGCGTCACTGCTTCCAAAGTGCTGACGGTCCAAGACTTGCGACCATACGCTCGTGCCGGGCGCGCTCGTCTTCGCTTAACCGCGAAGGCAATGGAGTAGGGCGCGCCACGGCCCGTTGCGGCCCCACCGCCGCACGATTATTGGTCGCGGCACTGCTTGCCGACAATTCGAGACCCGGTTGCCGGCCGCCCGATAACTCCAGATAGACCTGCGCCAGAAGCTCCACATCCAAAAGCGCGCCGTGGCCCTTGGATTTGCGCTCGTCAAGCGCAATATCAAAACGTCGGCACAACGCATCGAGCGACGCCGACGCACCGGGAAAACGCCGCCGTGCCATCATCAGCGTGTCGATCGCACGATCGGATGTTAGCAAAGGTTTGTTGACCCGCTTCAACTCCGAATTCAAGAACTTGAGATCGAACTCCGCATTGTGAATCACAAGCGGGCTGTCGCCGATGAAGCCCAAAAACCCGTCGACAACTTGCGCGAACAAGGGCTTATCGGCCAAAAACTCCGTCGACAAATTCGTGATGCGCCGGGATTCTTCGGGCACGTCGCGCTGCGGATTGCAGTAGGCGTGAAAGCGCTCGCCCGTCGGCGTCCGATTGCGCAGTTCGAGACACCCGATCTCGACGATCCTGTGGCCTTGCGACGGATCCAAACCGGTTGTTTCGGTGTCGAGCACGATCTCACGCATGGCTGGCCTTCCAAATTTTCGGCGTTCGCTTCTTCAACGCAGCGATGATTGCCACGACCTGAGCCTCGGCATGCGCCAGACCCTGACTTGAATCGACGATGTAATCTGCTCGAGCGCGCTTTTCACTGTCGGCGAGTTGCTTTTGCTGGATCGCATTGAATTTATCTACGGTCATTCCCGGCCGCTCCAAAACCCGGCGACGCTGAATGTCTTCCGGCGCCGAAACCACAACAACGGCATCGACGCGCGCCCGCCCACCGGTTTCGAACAAGAGTGGGATGTCGAGCACCACCATCTCCGCGCCTGCCGCCGCCGCGTCCTCGAGAAACGCTCGCTGCAGGCCCGCCACTAACGGATGCACGATCAACTCAAGCTTGCGCAGTTCTTCGGGTTTGCCAACCACCGCGCGGGACAGCAAATCGCGATCAATCCGCCCATCGACGACAACATCTGGAAAGGCCGCGCCGACCAGCTCAACCGCCGCGCCGCCGCGTTCGTAAAGCGCATGCACGCTGGCATCGGAATCACACACCGGCACGCCGTGCCGTGCAAACATTTTCGCGGTCTCGCTTTTGCCCATGCCGATCGATCCGGTCAGCCCCACGATCAACATCAATCACGGCCCTCAAGCGCCGCCACCAAATGCGCCCGCAGCTGCGGCGTCACGACCGGCTCTACGCCAAACCACGCCGCAAAGCCCGGCTGCGCCTGATGCAGCAACATGCCAAGACCATCGATCGCTTTTAAACCTCGCGCCTGAGCCTGTGCCAGAAGTCGCGTTTGCAGCGGTCGGTAGACAATATCCGCAACAACCGCATCGGTCGGTAGCGCTGAGAGATCGATCGTCAACTCAGGTTGACCGTTCATGCCAAGGCTCGTCGTATTCACAAGCAAAGCAGCGCGAGCCAGCAATGAAGGCAACCGCGCCCAATCGTCGGCTTGCACCCGCTCCCCGAAGAACGCTGCCAGCGCTCGCGCCTTCTCAATCGTGCGGTTGACCAAAAACACGCGCTCCGCACCGAGCGACAGCACGGATGCGATGATCGCGCGCGAGGCGCCGCCCGCACCAAGCACGACGACGCTCTTAGACGTCAGCGAAACGATACCATGCTCGCCCAGCAGCGCCGAAAAACCAAACACATCGGTGTTCCGGCCCATCGCTCTGCCATTTTCGAAAACGACCGTATTCACCGCACCCGTCGCCACCGCGGCAGCGTCGTGATCGACGGTGAGGCTGAACGCCATTTCCTTGTGGGGCAGGGTCACGTTGAAACCGCGAAAACCGAGCTTCGGCAAAACGGCGAATGCCGCAGCAAAATCCTCAGGCTTAATGGCAAGCGGAACATAGGCCGCATCCAGCCGATGCTGCGCGATCCAAAAGCCATGAAGCCGCGGCGACAGACTGTGCCCAACCGGCCAACCGGCAACGCCCGCCAACTTTGCCTGACCGCTAATCGTCATTCCGGTAACACGCCTTGCGTCCTCAAAAACCCGAGAAGCCCGAGAAGCGGCAACCCCAAAATCGTAAAATGGTCGCCATCGATCCGCGAGAAAAGTTGAATTCCCAGCTTCTCAACCTGATACCCACCGACACTCCCCAGAATATCCTCACCGGCATGATCGAGATAGCTATCGAGAAAACCCTCTGAGAAATTCCTCATTGTCAGCTGCGCTTCGCGAACCTCGCGCCATATCACGCTGCCATTGCGTGACACGCAAACCGCAGTTGACAACGTATGAGTGTGCCCGCGCAGTGTCATGAGCTGCTCCCGCGCTTCGGCCCGGCCGGCGGGTTTCTGAAAGATCCGAGCTCCCAGACTCAAGACCTGATCCCCACCTAACACCAACGCACCTGAACATCGGTTGCTCACCCGCACGGACTTAAGCTCCGCCAACAGATCCGCGACGTCGCGCGGCTTCGCCTTCTCGGCAACCAGAGACTCGATCACGGACGCTTCGTCGACATGAGACAGTTCCACCACAAACGCGATGCCCGCCTCGCGCAGCAGGTGCTGCCGCGTCGCGCTTCCCGATGCCAACACGAGCTGCATCATGGCGCAATCTGCGCGCGACTATGAAGCGCCAACACCGCCGCCGCCGTTTCCTCGATCGATCGGCGCGTCACGTCGATGACCGGCCAGCCCTTGTCGGCAAAAAGCCGCCGTGCAAACGCAATCTCGGCCCGCACAGCATCGAGATCGACATAGTCGGTTTCCGTTTCCTCATTCAACGTCAACAACCGGTTGCGTCGTATCTGGATCAATCTGTCCGGACTTGTGATCAGTCCGACAACCAATGGGCGCTTCAGGCGGTCGAGCTCTGGCGGCAACGCAATGCCCAGCACAATCGGTATGTTCGCGGCCTTTATCCCGCGATTGGCGAGGTAAATGCAGGTTGGTGTTTTGGACGTCCGGCTGACACCCACCAACACGACGTCTGCCATGTCGAGGGTCGCCGTACTCTGACCGTCGTCATGCGCCATTGTAAAATTCAAGGCATCGATGCGGGCAAAATATTTTGCGTCGAGGTCGTGTTGCGCGCCGGGACGATGACTGACTTCCGCACCAAGATAATTACCAAGCAACGACATAACGGGATCGAGCACCGCCACCGACGGTTGTCCAAACTCGCGGCAACGATCTTCGAGCAAGATTCGAAGTTCGGAATTGACCATCGTATGCAAGACGAGCCCCGGCGCCGACTCGATCTCCACCAACGCCCGCTCCACTTGTTTGCGCGTCCGCACCAGCGGGTAAACATGCTCGATCGGCCGCCCCATATCGAACTGCGCACATGCCGCTTTCGCCACGGCATTCAATGTTTCACCGGTCGAATCCGACACCAGGTGAAGGTGGAAATAGACGGTGACGCTGCGCGTTTTTTGCACGGAAGTCTGCGGATCGCTTGTGAATAGCTCTGCAGATAAGACCGGGGACGAAACCGGGATGCAAGGCCGATCCCCTTAACCCCCAACTCGCCAGTGTGCTTTACCTGCCGATGTCCACTTCATCCTGCGACCGATTCAACGTTTTCCAGAGGTTTGAACAATTTCACATACGCGCTGTGCATCCACATGCAACACTTCGACAATAACCGCTGGAGTCCGTGCTGCCGGTGCAGCTACCCCCAATGTGGATATTTTCCGCCCCTGGGCATGACCCTGGGGACCGACCATAAGGCGCCAATTTGTCCCGACTCTCCACACCCCAATCATCTTCCTACATTCCAAGATCTATCTATAAAAGATTAGATAAGTAGGACGGTTGGGAACGTGATCGAACCTCAAGTCGACAAGCCGATATTGAACGCACTTCGGGGACAAATCACCGAACGCAAGCCCATTTGGCTAATGCGACAAGCAGGCCGTTATTTGCCTGAATATCGCGAAATTCGCACAAAAGCGACGGACTTCCTGAACCTGTGCCTGACGCCCGCCTTGGCCAGTGAAATCACACTGCAGCCCATTCGAAGATTTGGTTTTGATGCCGCAATTGTCTTTGCCGATATTTTGGTGATCCCGCATGCGCTCGGCCAAAAAGTCTGGTTTGCCGAAGGCGAAGGCCCGCGTCTTGAGCCGTTGACCCCAGATCGCATTGTCGGGCTGAAACCTGACCTCATGCGTTCCAAACTGGCGCCGATCTTTGAAACGCTGGACCGGGTGAAAGGCGCGCTTCCCGCCGCCACGACCCTGATTGGATTTGCGGGCGCTCCTTGGACGGTTGCAACCTACATGATCGCCGGTCGCGGCTCCGACGACAGCGCCGCGGCAAAATTATTCGCTTTCCGAAATCAGGAAGCCTTCGCGCAGCTGTTGGAAATTCTGATCGAAACCACAGCCGATTATCTGATCGCCCAAATCCAGGCGGGCGCCGAAGTCGTCCAAATATTCGAAAGTTGGGCCGGAACGATTCCGGTCGGCCAACTCGAAGATTTCTCGTTGCAGCCCATTCGAGAGATCGTACGTCGCGTTCGCAAACAGACGCCGTCCGTGCCGGTGATCGTTTTCCCGCGTGGTGCCGGTGTAAACTATGTACGCTACGCGCGTGAAACCGGTGCGACGGCTCTATCGATCGATCAGCAGACACCAATGGCCTTTGCGTCCGAAGCCTTTCCGTCGAACGTCGTTCTACAAGGCAACTTGGACCCCTTGGCATTAATCGCCGGCGGGCGGGCTTTGACGCAGGCCGTCACCGACATCAAAAAACAAACGCAAGGCCGCGCTCATATTTTCAATCTCGGCCATGGCATCCGCCCCGAAACACCGATCGAACATGTCGAGAAGCTGCTCGACTTAATTCGGAGTACCGCCTCATGAGGGTGGCGGTTGTCTTGTTCAATCTGGGCGGCCCATCCTCGCTCGCAGGCGTCGAACCGTTCCTGTTCAACCTGTTCAGTGATCCCGCGATCATCCGCGTGCCGCAACCGTTTCGTTGGCTAATCGCAAAACTCATTTCTCGCCGCCGCGCACCGATCGCCCGCGAAATCTATGCCAAATTGGGTGGTAGCTCGCCGATCCTCGGACAGACCTACAATCAGGCCGGCGCCTTGAAAGCCGCACTGGCTGGCAGCGATACAAACTACGAAACGTTTGTTGCGATGCGTTACACCACGCCGCGCGCCTCCGACATCGTGGAACAGGTGCGCCGGTTTCGCCCCAACAAGATCGTTCTACTGCCGCTATACCCGCAATTTTCGACCACGACCTCGCGTTCGTCGTTACGCGAGTGGGAAGCGCTTGCCAAAGACCGCGAACTGAACACGCCCGTATCGACCATCTGCTGCTATCCAAGGAATGCGGGATTCATTGCAGCTCAATCCGCGCTGATCGCAGAGTCGATCGCGAAACTGCCGCCCAACGTGAAATTCAGGCTTTTGTTTTCGGCGCACGGCCTGCCCAAGAATATCGTCACGTCGGGCGATCCCTATCAAGCTCAGGTCGAACAAACCGCGCAGGCGCTTGTCGACAGCTTAGGACGGACGCAACTCGATTGGCGTGTCACCTACCAAAGCCGTGTCGGTCCTATGGCATGGATCGGCCCGGCTACCGACGAAGAAATAAAAAAAGCCGGCGCCGAAGGATTGAGCCTGATCGTGGCTCCGATCGCATTCGTGTCCGAACACTCCGAAACGCTGGTCGAACTCGATATCGAGTACGCACATCTGGCCTCGGCCAGCGGGGTGCAACACTACATTCGCGTGCCCGCCGTCGGCACGCATTCTCAGTTCATTGAGGGCCTTGCAAATCTGGTGCGAAACGCCGTCGGCATAACCGGTATCAACCCTGACGGCGGCACCCGCCTATGCCCGCAATCATGCAAGCAATGCCCGATCACCGGCAAAGCGGCATGAGCGAAACCCTGACCGCGTTCTACCCCTGGCTGAAAGCGTTTCACATCATTGCCGTGATCGCCTGGATGGCGGGCATGCTCTATTTGCCCCGCCTGTTCGTTTACCACTGCGAGACCGCCGTCGGCACGCCGGAATACGAGCGCTTCATGCTGATGGAGCGCAAGCTCATGCATGTAATCATCAACCCATCGATGATCGCCACCTGGGTATTGGGGCTCTCTCTCGCGTCCGCTTTGGACGTCTGGAGCGCACCCTGGTTTCACCTCAAACTCGCCTTGGTCGTGGCGCTGTCGGCCATCCACGGCATGTTTTCCCGTTGGCGCAAGGATTTCGCTTTAGGGCGTAACACCAAGACCCAGCGCTTCTACCGGATCGTCAACGAAGTCCCCGCGGTTTTGATGATATTTATCGTGATCTTGGTGGTCGTAAAGCCGTTCTGACACCGTCCGACCGCGGGATTTGGCTGAAATACGGCCGTCAAAATGAGCCCCTTCAATTCATCCTTGCCTTGAGCTATAAGTGATTTGTCTTCCGACAATCGTCCGGAAAAAGCCCACGAACCGGGCCACCGTCACAGCACCGTTGCGCTGGACGGATAAGGCTTGTGAAGGGCACC
>JAIOQG010000029.1 GCA_021413465.1 Alphaproteobacteria bacterium
GCCGACGAACGCGGCCTAGCGATGGTCCTCACCGGCATGCGCCATTTCAGGCATTGAAGCCTAAGTGACGGCGACCGCGCGTTCGTTCTTCACGAACAACATCATCGTGAATCCGATCGCGAGCAAGATCAGTACCGACGCAAGCCCGATCGTCTGGCTCTGCGACCATTCCGTAGCACGCGCCACCACGAAGGGCGCCAAGAACGCCGTTGCCGTCCCCGACAGGGCATAAAGACCGAAGAACTCGGTCATCTTCGAAGTCGGTGCGATGCGCGCCAACATCGTCCGGCTGTTCGCATAAGACGCCGTGATGAAGATTGCGATGATGATGACCAGGATCACGTAGATGATCTCGGGCCAACTCTTGAAGAAGGGCAATCCGTGCACCGGCGCTTGCGCCGTGTCGTAGTGGATGAAATACAAAATCGTATCCGGCTGCATGGTCAGCGTCAGAACCAAGCCCACGGCCGTTCCGGCGACCGCAATCAGAATGCTTCGCTGCGATCCGAACGCATGATCGAGCCAACCGCCGAACACGCCGCCAAACGTCGCGAACACGCTCAAGATCACGCCATAGACCAGCATGTCGAGCGGTCCCCACGAAAACGTCGTCGACGCATAAATGCCGCCGAAAATCAAAATCGCATTGCAGCCGTCATTGTAAATCATGCGCGCCACCAGATAGAGCGCAACGTTGCGATAGTTCTTTAGGCCCGCCACGGTGTTGACGAGCGACGTCACGCCCCTAACCACGGCACGTGCCGGACCAAGCACCACGCGCGGCTGATCGGGCGTCAGAAAGAACAACGGCAACCCGCCGACGAGGAACCAAAGCGCGAACAAGGGTCCGACCAACCGCTCCGGCTCGTGTGCCGCCTGATCGATGCCGAACCAAGGCTTTGCCGGCACGAACGGCCAATCGACCACGCCCGGCAGCGCAAAAACGATCATCATGAAAACCAACAGCAGAACGCCGGACAGATTCCCCAGCGCCAGCCCAAGACCCGACAGCGCGCCAACGCGTTTCTCCGGCACCAAAGTCGGCAGCATCGCATTGTGAAACACGGCGGTGAAATCGAACGAGGCAAACGTCGCCACCAACAACACGCAGATCGTGAAGAAGGGCTGCCCTTGCTCGTTCGGCAACGCGAACCACAACGCCGCCGCCGTCAACCCCAAGGATAATGAAAAAGCAAAAAGCCAAGGTTTGCGTCGCCCGCCCGCGTCGGCGATGGCACCCAAGAATGGCGCGACCAGCGCGATGATCACGCCGGCATAAGTATTGAGGTCGGCCCACAACGCCTGCCCCTTAACGGGATCGCCCACCAAAAAACGCGCGAAGTATGGCGCAAAAATGTAAATCGTAATCAGCAGCACATGCGGGTTGCGCGCGCCTTCGAACCACGCCCACGCCCATTGCCCAAGGGGTGAAGCACAATCCCCGCCGCTCGCGGACAGTCCTGCTGTGGGGGTTTTCCAACGCTCTAGTCGGGTCGTCGTTTCGGGTATCGCGTCGCTCATCCAGATCCCACAGTTCAATAGCGTGCCCCCAAACTTAGACATGAAATGCCGCGACAAGCGAGTGCCTTGACGTATTCCTCCGCACGCTGACTGATGCCGTCAGGTCACGATTGCGCCATCGAACGAGCTCGCATGACACTCATCCCTTGGGAAGCCGTCGCTGCGGCACTGGTCGCCGCCGTCATGCACGCGGCGTGGAATGCGGGGCTCAAGGGCGGCAAGGATCGCCTGCTCGACGCTGCTCTACTGTTCGGCGTTGCTGGGTCGATCGGCATCGTTTCGACGCTGTTCGTGCCGGCAATGAATCCGCAAGCCTGGCTGTGGCTCGGCATCACGGTCGCTCTGCACTTGCCCTATGTCTATCTGTTGGCGCGCGCTTACGAGCTGGGCGAACTTGGGCACGTCTACACCATTGCCCGTGGCCTGCCGCCGTTGATGATTACGGGGCTCGCCGTCTTCGCCGTGTCGGAAATTCCAACCCCTGCCTCTGTGTTTGGCATCACGCTCATCAGCATGGGCATTCTCATCGTCGGCATGAGCGCCGGCGCGCATCTTCGCGGCACGTTGATTGCCGCGGCGGTCGCCACGACGATTGCGCTCTACAGCGTATCGGACGGAATCGGCGTGCGCCTTTCTGGCAATACGCTCGCGTACAACGGTTGGCTGTTCTTCGGCGTGGGCCTAGCCACCATGATCATGGCGGCGATGCTCCGGCGCGGACAGGTGATCGCATACGCCAAGACGCATTGGCGGCGCGCCGCAATCGGCGGCGTACTCAGTTACATCAGCTACGGCTTGGTCCTTTGGGCGATGACGATCGCACCCATCGCAAGCGTCAGCGCCTTTCGCGAAACCTCGGTCGTCTTCGCGGCCCTCATCGGGATGCTCTTCTTCGGTGAAGAAGCTGGCAAGCGTCGAATCATTGGCGCCGGCATTGTCGCCGTCGGCGCCGTTGTTCTCAAACTCGCTTAGGCGTCCAACAAATCGCGAATCTGACCGGCGGCAAGCGTCAGCCGCGCCACGGTAAACGTTCCGGTCCTCTCCAGATCGACGATCAGATTGCTCACCCGTTCGACTTGCTCGCAGTGAGACTGCGCCCACGCCTCGACCGCGGCATTGCCCGCCGCGCGATCCTGGCCCGGCGTGCCGTTGGCTAGCGCTCTGGCGGCCAAAGCGCGCTGATGCACGAACAGATCGTCGATCAAACGCCGCACCGCCAACCGGTCCCAATGCTCCGGCAGGTTCATCCGTTCCGCCGCCAACCGTAACCGGTCGACGCCGATCGTGCGCGCCGCCGCGAAATAGGCGCCCGCAACCATGTCGAGCGGCTTCTTCGTCTCTGCCGACAATCTTGCGATGTCGGGCGTCGCCCCGATTGCAGGCAACACGGAAATATCGTCGGCCAACTCTTCCGGAACGCCCGCCGCCCGCAACTCGCCGATCGTGTCTTCGATA
>JAIOQG010000030.1 GCA_021413465.1 Alphaproteobacteria bacterium
CACCGGAATAGGCTTTGCGATCTCCTTCATCCGCGCCGGATTGCGCGGCACCTCTTCCCCGGTCAGCAACGTCCAGATCGTGCCGACATTGTTCGCGGTCGGATCGGCGAACGGACTGCCGAGCGTAATCACCAGGCGCACATGGTCTGGAATCTGCCGCGCAATCTCGCGCGCCATGATGCCGCCGCGGCTCCAGCCGATCAAACTCACGGGCAGATGATGCTTGGCTTCAAGCGCTTTGATCTGCTCGATGATCGCGGGCAGGTCCGCACCCGCGCGCCGAACGTTTCGTCCGCGTTTCCATCCGTGTGCGTCATATCCCATCAGCGTGAGATAGCGCCGGATCAAAACCGTCGAAGTGTCGTCGGCACCAAATCCCGGCAATACGACAACGCCGTGCTTACGCCCGCGCGGCGCGGCCAATAGAAACGGCGCCGCCGCGAACAGCGCCGGAATATCCAACAACCCCCGCGGTTCCAGCAGCAACAACCGCCGCGACGGTGGTTTGATGTCGTCAGTCCGCATTTCGGCCTCCGATCGCAGCCAGTCTATCCTGGCGCGCCGGCCGTCATCAGCACAATCTTCGTGTCGCCGTACACGCGCTCTTCCACGCTCTCGACCCAATCGGGCGAAGCAAAAAGCTCGTCCTCCGCCATTTCGGCAACGACCAGAGCGTGCGGTGCCAACCAACGCCCCTCGCGCAAGCTCGCCAACGCACCGGCCACCAGCCCTTTACGATAAGGCGGATCGAGGAACACGAGGTCGAACGGCCCGCCCGCATTCGGTGGCATCTCGCCAAGACCCGCCGCATCGCGCCGCCAGATTTTCGTCGCCCCCGTCGCATTCGCGGCTTCGACGTTCTGCCGGATCAGCCCGCGGCTTTCGGGATGGTCGTCGACGAACATCACATATTTCGCCCCGCGCGACAGCGCCTCAAGCCCCAACGCCCCCGTCCCCGCAAACAGGTCGAGCACGCGCGCGCTCTCAAGCCGGAATCCGATGCCGAAATCGTTGTGCGCCAGCACGTTGAAAAGGGCCTCGCGCACGCGGTCGGAGGTCGGCCGCACGCGCGCATCTTTCGGCGCCACAAGAGTCAAACCGCGAAATTTTCCGGCGACGATGCGCATCGCGTCAGGCCCAGCCAACGCCTTTTTTGATGCCCATCTGCTCGCGCATCACTTTGCTCGGAATCTCGTCGAGCTCGCCTTCTTTCAACTGCCCCAGATGAAACGGCCCGAACGAAATGCGGATCAGCCGGTTCACCGTCACGCCGATATGCTCCATCAGCTTGCGCACTTCGCGGTTCTTGCCTTCCTTCAAAGCGATCGTCGCCCACGCATTGCCGCCCTGCTGCCGGTCGAGATTGGCTTCGACCGGCCGGTACTCGATGCCTTCGATCATGACCCCGCGCAGCAAGCCGTCCAAATCCGCCTGCGTCAGGCGGCCGAACACGCGCGCGCGATATTTCCGGATCCAGCCGTTCGCCGGCAGCTCCAATTTCCGCGCCAACTCGCCGTCATTCGTCAGCAGCAGCAGGCCTTCCGAATTGTAATCGAGCCGCCCGATCGAGATCACTCGCGGCATGCTGGCGGGCATTTGCTCGAACACCGTCGCGCGCCCCTTTTCGTCGCGGTGCGACGTTACGAGTCCCTTGGGCTTGTGATAGCGCCACAACCGCGCCTTCTCCGGCTCGGCGATCAACTTGCCGTCGACCGTGATCTTGGCGCCGGCCTTAACCTTAAACGCAGGCGTCGCGAGCTTCTGCCCATCGACCGTGACCCGGCCCTCGGCGATCAACTTCTCGGCGTCGCGGCGCGAACAAACGCCAGCGCGCGCCAGCACTTTCGCAATCCGATCGCCGTCGCCGAGGTCCCCGCTGCTGGGGTCTTTATCGCTCATGACGGGGTTGTACCAGACGCGAGCGAAGGGCATACGGAAATGATGACGCAACCGCACGACCACTGGATGGACGTAGCCCTGGCCGAAGCCGAGGCCGCCGCCGCGCGTGGCGAGGTCCCCGTCGGCGCGGTTCTGGTCGGTCCGAACCCGGGCGAGATGCTGGCCTCCGCCGGCAACATGATCGTCGAAACGAAGGACCCGACAGCCCACGCCGAGATGCTGGTGATCCGCGCCGCCGCCAAGCGCCTGGGCAACGAGCGCCTCGTCGGCGCCACGCTCTACGTGACGTTGGAGCCCTGCGCGATGTGCGCCGGCGCGATCTCTTTCGCGCGCATCAAACGCCTCGTCTATTCAGCCCCCGATCCCAAAGGCGGGGCAGTGGCGCACGGCCCAAAATTCTTCGAGCAGCCGACCTGTCACCATCGTCCGGAGGTTGCAAAGCTCGGCGGCGACCAGGAAGCCAGCGCTTCTGCCCTTCTCAAGGATTTTTTCCGCGCCCGACGTTGATCTAGACCCTGGAGGCAGGGGGCGGCGCGGGCTAAGGTCCGCCCCATCGCTATCGAGACCTCAGGGAGAAAACGAGATGAACTTCGACTACACCCCGAAGATGAAAGATTGGATGCGGCGCGTCGGCGACTTCATGGACCGCAACGTCTATCCGGCCGAAAAAACCTACAACGACCAGATGGCCGAAGCGCGCGCCAAGGGCAACCCGTGGATCGTCGTGCCCGTCGTCGAAGAACTGAAGGCCAAGGCGAAAGCGGCCGGCCTGTGGAACCTGTTCCTCAATGAAAGCGAACACGGCGCGGGGCTGACGAACCTCGAATACGCCCCGCTCGCCGAAATGATGGGCCGCGTCGGCTTCGCCTCCGAAGTGTTCAATTGCTCCGCCCCCGATACGGGCAACATGGAAGTGTTGGAGCGTTACGGCAACGACGCGCATAAGGCGAAGTGGCTGAAGCCGCTGCTCGCCGGCGAAATCCGCTCCGCCTTCATCATGACCGAGCCCGAAGTCGCCTCGTCCGACGCCTCGAACATCCGCACCCGCATCGAGCGTAAAGGCGATCACTACATCATCAACGGCCGCAAGTGGTGGTCCTCGGGCATGGGCGATCCGCGCTGCAAGATCATGATCGTCATGGGCAAGACCGACCCCGACACCGACAAATATCGCCAGCAATCGCAAATTCTTGTCGAAACCGACGCGCCCGGCGTCAAAATCGTGCGCATGCTGCCGGTATTCGGCTACGACGATGCCCCGCACGGCCACGCCGAAGTTCTGTTCGAAAACGTGAAGGTGCCGGCCGAAAATCTTCTCCTCGGCGAAGGCCGCGGCTTCGAGATCGCGCAAGGCCGCCTTGGGCCGGGCCGCATCCATCACTGCATGCGCACCATCGGTTCGGCCGAACGGGCGCTTGAATCCATGTGCAAGCGCTTGATGTCGCGCGAAGCATTCGGCAAGCGCATATCGGAACATTCGATCTGGGAGCAACGCGTCGCCGAAGCCCGCATCAACATCGAAATGTGCCGCTTGCTCACGCTGAAAGCCGCCGACATGATGGACAAGGTCGGCAACAAAGTCGCGCGGACCGAGATTGCGATGATCAAAGTCGCGGCCCCCCGCATGGCGCTTCAGATCATCGACGACGCAATCCAAGCCTGGGGCGGCGCCGGCGTGACGACGGATCCGGGCCTGGCCCGCATGTATGCCGGTCAGCGCACGCTGCGCCTGGCCGACGGCCCCGACGAAGTTCACAACCGCACGATCGCGCGCCTTGAATTCGGCAAGCACTCGAACCAAATGCGCATGGATGCGGCTGAATAGAAGCAAGAGTTGTCATCCCGGACGTGACTTTTCCAGAAGCGAAGCTTCGTAGGAAAAGTCAGCGATCCGGGACCCAGGAGTGACAGACTCAGCACGCGTCGCTCCTGGGTCACGGGTCATAAGTCTCGCAATCAACTGCTTCGCAGTTGGGCTCGACTTACGCCCGGGATGACAGTGAAGTTTTCGACCCTGCAATAATCTCGCGGGTAATTGACCTACCCAGACGGCCATCTTCAGATACCTCGGTAACTCAAGGAACCTCACCGATGAAGCTCTACAACGCCGATCTCTCGCCCTACGCCTCGCGCGTGCGCATGCAGCTCTACCTCAAGGGCATCAAGGCCGAACTCGTTGCGGTTGCCGCCGGCGGCTCGCACACGGCGGAATACGCCAAGATGAACCCGCTGGAGAAAATCCCGACGCTCGACGATGGCGGCTTCTATCTGCCGGAATCGAGCGCGATCATGGAATATCTCGAGGACACGCACCCCACACCCTCGCTCCGTCCCACCGACGCCAAGGAACGCGCGAAGATGCGCGTGCTCTTCAACATCGCCGATCAGTACCTCCTGACCCCGCTGTTCGAGTTGTTCGAACAAGCAAACCCCGCGACGCGCGATGCGAAAAAAGTTGACGCGGGAATAACCGATCTCAGCAAAGCGCTCGGCGCCCTCGAACACTTCGTCTCCGGCGGAAAATACGCGCAAGGATCAAGCGCGACCTTGGCCGATTGCGCGCTCGTGCCGGCATTGTTCTTCGTCGGCGCCATCGGGCCATTCTTCGGTCAAAGCAATCTGATGGGCCCCAAAGTCAAAGCGTACTACACGGCCATTCAAACCGATCCGCACGCGGCGAAGGTCGTTCAAGAACTGGGCACCGCACTCGCCGACTACATGAAGCAAGGCGCCTAAGCGGCGCGTTCGGCCTCTGCGGGTTTCTTCAAAGGCAGGGTCACGGTCACTTCGGTACCGTGGCCCTCTTGGCTTTTGATGGCAAATTCGCCGCCGTGCAATTGCGTCAGAGACTTCACGAGCGCAAGCCCCAGGCCCGATCCGCCGTGCGTGCGCGACGGATCGTTCGTCGCCTGCTCGAAGGGCCGCGCCAATCGGGGTAGCACGTCCGCCGAAATCCCGATTCCCGTGTCGCGAACGCTGAGCACAAAGCTGTCGCCGCTTTGCGCCGCTTCGACGGTGATCTTGCCGCCCTTGTTCGTAAATTTCGTCGCATTCGACAACAGGTTCAAGAGTATTTGCTTGAACGCGCGCGCATCGGCGCGCAACCGAAGTTGCTCCGGCGACACAAGCATCGCGATGGCGATCCCTTGTTCGTCCGCGCGTCGTTCCACCAGTTGCAGCGCGCTCTTGATCGCTTCCTCGACCAAAAAGTCTTCATAGTGCAATTCGAATTTGCCCGCTTCGATCTTCGACATATCAAGCAAGTCGTTGATCAAATCGAGCAGCAACCCGCCGGACTCGTTGATCAGTCTGGCGTACTCGACATAGCGTTCGCCGCCCAAGGGGCCGAACATTTCGCGGCCCAATATGTCCGAGAAGCCGATAATGGCGTTGAGCGGCGTGCGCAGCTCGTGACTCATATTGGCAAGAAATCGCGACTTCGTATGGCTCGCCGCTTCCGCCCGCTCGCGTGCCGCCTGTAGCTCGCCCTCGAATGCTTTGCGCGCCGTGATGTCGCGCGAAACCGAGATCGCGCCTTCGAAGGCGCCGTTCGTAGGATTCGCGACAAAGCGCAGATGCGTTTCGAACCACAAATAGTGCCCGTCGCGATGCTGCACGCGGTAAGAATAGCTGACCATCCCGCTTGTGCGCCGGGCTTCCGATAAGGTCGCTTTGATCTGCTCGACATCGTCGGGGTGTGCGCCCTGGTAGGGGCCGCGGCCGAACATGTCTTGAGGCTCGAACCCAAGAATTCGCCTAACGGCCGGCGAAATGAACTCCAGTCGTCCGTCGCGTGAATGCCGCGCGATGATGTCGGACGCTTCTTCGGCCATGAAACGATAGGCGGATTCGCTTTCTGTCAGTTGACGCGCGGCTGCCACTTCGCTCGTCACCTCGCGCACCACGCCCAGCAACGCAATGATTTTGCCGTTCGGCGCGCGCTCGATGTCGCCGTGCGTTTCGAACACGCGCTCGGGCTGGCCGTCGTTCCACGAGCGCGAGCGGTAGCAAAAGGGCTTGCCCTCTTTCCGTGCCGCGCTCACCGCGGCCATCACGGTCGCACGATCGTCCGGATGGATGTGCTCGATCAGAAACGCGTCCGACGGCCGCACCTCATTGGGATCGAGACCCAAAATGGCAAACAATCCCGGCGACCAATGCGGCTGCGCTTCGCCCAGTTGATGGCGCCAATACCCCATCCGGCCCGCGCGTTCCGCCAACGCAAAATGCGCACCGAGCTCCAACAGCTGCACGACGGGCGTCGCTGAGATGTCTCGCGGCAAAAGTCCATCGTTGTTGGATTCTGTCATGACCACGCAAGGAAGAGGTGCGGGTGCGCGCCATAGCGCACCTGGCAACTTCGACAATCCTAAGGGTCAGGGTGTAAATTTGAGCTGAAGTCTGCCTTCGCGACGCGCTTAACGTCGCGTTAAATTAATCCGCTCACGGACGAGTTTCCGTCATTTCTCGCTGTTGGCCAATCGCCACGCGTGCTCGGCAAGGAAGCGGCAAGAATTGCCAAGCGTCGCCGCGCTCTCGGAACTCGCATTGCCGTCGAGCCCGCGCTTGTAAACGCCTTGCGAAATCGACGCCAGGCGGAACACCGAAAAGCTCAAGTAGAACGACCAGTTCTCGATTTTCGCGCGCCCCACGCGCCGGCAATAGCGCTCGACATAATCTTGCTCCGACGGAATACCGGTGGCCGCATAGTCGAGGCCCACAAGGCCGCCTTGGCGCGGGTTCATCACATGATAGCCCATGCAGTTATACGCGAGATCGGCGAGCGGATGACCGATCGTCGATAGCTCCCAATCGAGCACCGCAATCAGTTGCGGCTCGGTCGGATGAAACACGGTGTTCTCGAGCCGGTAGTCGCCATGCGCAATCGTGACGCTGTCGTCCGGCGGAATATGCGCCGGCATCCAGGCGATGAGTTGTTCCATCTCCGCAATTTGATCGGTCTGCGCCGCCCGGTACTGCGTGATCCAGCGCGCGATCTGCCGGTCGAAATAATTGCCGGCCTTCCCGTAATCGCCGAGCCCCGCGCCCGCGTAATCGACCTTGTGCAGCCGCGCCAACACGTCGTTCATGCTGTCGTAAATCGCGGCGCGCTCGGTGGGCGCGATGCCGGGCAGTTGCGGGTCGCGGAAAATCCGGCCCTCGAGAAAATCCATGACATAGAAAGCGGTGCCGATAACGCTCTCATCCATACACAGCACATGCATGCGCGGCACCGGCACGTCGGTCGCCGACAGCGCCTTCATGATGCGAAATTCGCGATCGACCTGATGTGCGCTTTTGAGTAACACGCCCGGCGGCTTCTTGCGTAACACGTAACGCTTGCCGCCCGCGACCAGCAGAAACGTCGGATTCGACTGCCCACCGCCGAATTGCTGCACGCCGAGCGGCGGTTCGAACCCCGCCATGTTGGCACGCAGATAACGCTCAAGCGCCGCCTCGTCGAAGCGATGCGCAGCACGGACGGGACCCGGTTCGAAGCTCAATCTCTCGCTCCCGCGCGTTTGGCGTAGTTCCAACCGAGTTCGGCGAGCGGCCGCACGGCGGATGCCATCGTCGTGGCGTGCGCGCTTGCAGCCGTCCCGTCGCGCACGCGCCCCATGATGCCTTGCAAAATGCCGGCGATGCGGAAGAAGTTGTACGCGAAATAGAAATCCAGATTCTCGATGCCCGGCCGCCCCGTGCGCTTGCAATACATCGCGACGTACTCGCTTTCGCTCGGAATGCCGAGCGCGTTCAAATCCGCACCCGTCAAACTTCCCGTGCCGCCACCCGTACCGCCCGGCGGCATGCGCCATTGCATGATGTGATAGGTGAAATCGGCCAACGGATCGCCGATCGTGGAAATCTCCCAATCGAGCACGGCCAGCACCCGCGGTTCCGTCGGGTGCAACACCATATTGTCGAGCCGATAGTCGCCATGCACGATCCCCGCGCGCTCGCCGGGCGGAATATTGTGCGGCAACCATTCCATCAACTTGTTCATCGCCGGAATCGATTCCGTTTCCGACGCGATGTACTGCTTGCCCCAGCGCGAAATCTGCCGCGAGAAATAACTCCCCGGCTTGCCGAAATCTTCAAGGCCGAGCTTCACATGGTCCGTCTCGTGCAGCCGCGCCAGCGTCTCGTTCATGGCGTCGTAGATCGCAAACCGCTGCTTCGGTTCAAGCCCCGGCAGTTGCGGCTCCCACAACACGCGGCCCTCGACGCATTCCATGACGTAAAACATCGTGCCGGCGACGCTCTCGTCCGTGCACAGTACGTAAGGTTTCGGCACCGGAAAACCGGTCGGGTGCAACGCGCTGATAATGCGAAACTCGCGGTCGACCGCATGCGCCGACGGCAACAACTTGCCCGGCGGCTTGCGGCGCAGCACATACTTCGTCTTCGGCGTGATCAGCTGATAGGTCGGATTCGACTGTCCGCCTTTGAACTGCCGGATCGTCAGCGGCCCGGCAAAGCCGGGCACATGTTCGCTCAGATACCGTTCAAGCTTTGCCACATCCAGCACATGCTGGGGCGCCACCTCTTTGGTGCCGCTGAACTGTTCCTGACGCGATGGTTCCGCCATAGTTTCCAAGCCTGTCATTAAGGATTAGGGACCGTAATCGCTCACCTCGATATTGCAAACTCCTTGGGGAAAGTAGGGCTTAGTAGGTCCCTTAGACCTAACCGACCGACCACCTGAGCGGTGGCCGCCCGAGCACATACGAGCCTTTTGGCTTTTTTGGCTCATTTAGCTTGCGAGAACGCGCCTGCAACTGCTTGTATCTCCTCAAAAGCAACAGTTGGTGCTCTGTGGATGCCATCTGGCTACCGATTGATGCTGGCCCAAAGTTGCCCACACTCTTACTCATCTGATTCGGGGAATTTACTCTCGTGACCTTGAAAACACGAACGTCGCGCCGTCCACGGCGAATTCTGGCAATTGGTAAGTCGGCTCGCCAACACTGCATCGTGGAAACGCTAGACAACAGTAAGTACGAGAAGGAGATTCTCTCGCTTGCCGATGTCGACAACATCGGCCTGCGAGCGCACTCGAAGGAATTCGAATGCGGAAAAACCGACGATCCAGCGTTTGTTGCAAAGTACGCCGAACTGTGGCGTCCGGATTTTGCGGTTATCGGTCCGGAAGAGCCCCTCGCAGCTGGGGTCGTTGATACTTTAGCGAAGTTAGGCATCCCGTCGGTCGGCCCATCGGAAAAACTTGCGAGACTGGAAACGAGCAAATCATTCGCGCGTCAAATTTTAGAGAGACATGGAATTCCCGGGAATCCGCTATTTCGGCGCTTCGAAACTAGAGATGGTCTCCGAGAGTATATGAAAGAGCTCGGGCAGTTTGTTGTGAAGCCGGACGGATTGACCGGGGGAAAAGGGGTGAAGGTTTGGGGTGATCACTTTTCCACTTTGCAGGATGGATACGACTACGCGAGTGAGTTGCTAAGCAAGAAGAGAGCCGCCGTTGTCGTTGAGGAGAAGCTTGAGGGAGAAGAATTCTCTTTCCAGTCTTTTTCGGATGGGACGAACGTCGTCCATATGATCCCGGTGCAGGATCACAAGCGGCTCCTCGATGCCGACGAGGGGCCGAACACAGGCGGAATGGGTTCGTATACGTGCGAGGACCATTGCCTCCCATTTTTGACTAGTGACGATCTGAGAGATGCCGGCCGGATAAACCACGACGTTGTTCAAGCGCTTCGGAGCGAACTGGGATCTGAGTACAAAGGCATCGTGTATGGCGGGTTTATTGCCACTCGGTCTGGAATCCGGTTGATTGAATTCAACGCGAGGTTTGGTGATCCCGAGGCAATGAACGTGCTTCCGTTACTGGAGACTGATTTTATTGATGTTTGCGAGGCGATCATTAGTGGAACCTTGAATGAGTTGGACATTCGTTTCTCTCACAAAGCGACGGTATGCAAATACGTTGTACCGGAAGGATATCCGGATCACGGGGTGGATGATGTGGAGATTAGTCTCCCTGTTGGTCCTGCCGCGCCTAATTTGAGAACATATTATGGCGCGGTCAAAGGTGGTGGCTCGCGTGGGCCATTGAAACTTACCGGATCGAGGGCTGTGGCGTTTGTTGGAATCGGCTCAAACGTTGACGAAGCAGAACGAATTGCTGAGTCAGCCGCATCGAAAGTTGTTGGGCCTGTCCAACACAGAAAGGACATAGGAACTAAGGCGCTAATCCAAAAGCGCGTGGGTCACATGTCGCGCCTTCGGGCCCCGCAAAGACCACTTGAGGAAGTGCAGGAAAATAGTTCACATCGTAAGTTTGCATAGGACGCTCTATTCCCCGGGAGATTGGCCGGTTGAGTGAAACGGATTCGGCCTCCCTCTTCGGGGCCGGCGAACCTACCGTCGACAACATCTCGAATTGAGCGTCAGCGAGATCGCTGGCGCCCTCAAAGGCTCCGTCGACAGCGCGTTCCCCTACGTGCGCCTCGCCGCACAATTCGCGCGGACTACGTTGCGGTAGGCCCCATTTCAAGACTCCTTTCGCCCCTTTCATTCGCAGAATATCAACCAAGAATCACAGTTCTTGATCGAGTTCGCAGGGACTAATTCTGGTGACCAATGCGCGGTAGTGTTAAGAGACCACGCATGTCAAACACGAACCAAGACGTCAGAGCCAAGTACGTCGCGCCGACAACGGGCGAGACGTCGTTCCACTGCCCGCATTGCGGCACGCTTGCCAAGCAGTTTTGGTACACCGTGCATGCGGACCAGATGAAGAAGGACGACAAGCCGCTCATCGCGGATCCAGAGAAGGCTGCGACGCTGAACTTGAAGGACATAGAGGACAAGGACGAGCGCGAGAATCTAGTTCAATGGTTCAAGCGGATGGCAGCGGGACGTCCGTTCCTAGAAACGTGTGGGTCGTACCGCAACTTCGACCTTAGAAACGTGTGGCTATCGCGTTGCTACAACTGTGATGATGTAGCCTTGTGGATTTACGATCGTCTCGTGTGGCCGTGCTGCGGCGAGGCACCGCTTCCCAATACCGACCTGCCCAGGGACATCATTGACGACTACAACGAGGCGAGCAGCATCCTAGATTTGTCGCCCAGGGGAGCCGCGGCGCTGCTTCGCCTTGCTCTGCAGAAGCTGTGCAAAGAGCTTGGTGAGAGTGGGAAAGACATCAACGCCGACATCGCCGCGCTGGTGAAGCGGGGGCTCGACGTGAAAGTCGCTCAGGCGCTCGACATCGTGCGGGTCGTCGGAAACTGTTCCGTCCACCCGGGCCAGATCGATATGAAGGACAATCGCGAGACGGCCGAGAAGCTGTTCCGGCTTATCAACCTAATCGCAGAGCGGATGATCAGCGAGCCAAAGCACGTGAACGAGTTGTTCGATAGTCTGCCCGAGCCGCAGCGCAAGGCGATACAGGCGCGGGATTCAATGAACAGGCCATAGACGGCAGAAAAACGCTTAAAGAATCGGGTTCAGATTGGAATTAACTGCAGGATTACAACGGGGAATCGTGGGGTCAGCGAGCTCTTGCCGGAAAACACTGGAATTATGTATAGCGTCCCTGCAATTCTAATGCGGCGGCGAACAGCCGTGGGATCGGCGCCTTCGAACTGTGAGAGCCAAGCGTCGATGCGTTCGAGGTCGGCAACAGCCTTCTCGCGCCAAATCAACTGCACAGAGGACTAGACCCTGAACTTGGTGAGCACGGCGGCGACGCGTTCCGAAGAAGCAATCGGTCCCGGGTTTCTGATACGCTCGCGCAAATCCGCAAGTTGCTCCTCGCTCAGCTGATTGCGCTCGCTATCCAACTCGCCGGAAATATCGTCGAGAAGCCGTTCAACGACCGACTCCAAGGACGCACCTTCCTCCGACGCAAGCTGCCTAAGCCGCGACTCGGTTCGTTTATTGAGATGTACGGTTAAAGTGCTGCTCATATCCAATAATACCACGTTCGATACGGCGGGACAAAGCGCCCGCCAACCCTTCGCCGGAGCCTAATTCTTCGCCGCAAACAGCGGCGTCATCGCATCCACGCCTTTATCACAAGCCGCGGCATGCCCCACACCAGAATTCGGCGCCTCTCGGCGTGTCCGCGAACATGACGGGCGTAAGATTGCTCAAGCTCGAAAGCGATCTAACCTCGTTGCAGTGTAAGTATAGGGGGACACAATGAATTTTCCCCATGATGTCCGCACCCAGATGTTCTAGTTATGTTCCACCCGTTCTGCCGCCCACACCACCCCTTAGTGTCGTGGTCCGCGAAGGCGGACCACCTACGACTTCGTCATTCGCATCAAAAATCTGGTGGATGGTGTGCCTTCGACGGCTCGTCGGCACCGCTCAAGCCGCCGCGCGCAGCCGCCGCGCCCGCTTGATCCGCTCGCGCTCGCGCGGCGAGTGCATGGCCTCCCAAAGGTCGCTTCGCCGCTGAACATTCAGCCAGAAATCGGGACTGTTGCCGAACACGCGGGCGAGGATGAGCGCCGTCGCCGCCGTCACGTTGCGGCGCTCGTTGCACAGCTCGTTGACGTGCTTGCGCTGCACCCCCATCGCTTTCGCCAGCGCGCCTTGCGTCAGCCCCATCGGCTTCATGAATTCTTCGATCAGGATTTCCCCGACGCTCGCCGGCTTGCGCTTCGTCATCAACATGGCTCACCTCACCGGTAACTGTGGTCGTCCAGATAGACGCCCGTCGCTTCGCCCCGCCCGCCATTGCCTGTGGACGCCGCGTCGGCGTTTGAGCGTCCGCCTTCGTTGGCGTTTTGGCGGTTGGCGGCAAGATACGCGGGGACAGGATAAACGCTCCCGTTGACCTCCGCGCTCAAATGTTCCATTTTTGTTCGGGTCATTCCCACACCCAAGCCAAGGGCGCGCAGCCGCCGGAGCAACTGATCCAGCGCTTTTGATGGCGCCGTGATGGCAGAAATGGCGGAATGGCGCCAATCTGACGGCGTGATGGCGCAGATTAGATTTGCGTTTCCTCGGCATCTACTGTCGAGCAAAAGCCAGAAGGCCGATAGGGTGAGCGCATGACCAACACGGATTCGGCCTCCCTGTTCGATGCCGGCGACAAGGCCGTCGCCAACATCCCGGAATTCAGCGTCAGCGAAATCGCGGGCGCCCTCAAACGCACTGTCGAAGGCGCGTTCCCCTACGTGCGCATCCGTGGCGAGATCTCGGGCTTTCGCGGCGCCCATTCCTCCGGCCACGCCTATTTCGCGCTGAAGGACGAAGGCGCCAAGATCGACGCGGTCTGTTTTCGCGGCGTCTTTTCCAAAGTCAAAGCGAAGGTCCAGGAAGGCCTGGAAGTCATCGCCACGGGCCGGGTGACAACTTATCCCGGCAAGTCGTCGTACCAAATCATCGTCGAGTCGATCGAACCCGCCGGCGCCGGCGCGTTGTTGGCGCTGCTGGAAGAGCGCCGCAAGAAACTCGCCGCCGAAGGCCTGTTCGACGATGAGCGCAAAAAACCGTTGCCCTATCTGCCGGGCGTCATCGGTGTCGTCACCTCGCCGACCGGCGCCGTCATTCGCGACATCCTGCATCGCTTGAAGGATCGCTTTCCGCGCACGGTTCTTGTCTGGCCGGTTTCGGTGCAAGGCGACAAGGCCGCGGGCGAAGTCGCCGCCGCCATCGAAGGGTTCAACGCGCTCAAGCAAGGCGGCAAAATCCCGCGCCCCGACGTCCTCATCGTCGCGCGCGGCGGCGGCTCGATCGAAGACCTCTGGGCCTTCAACGAGGAAATCGTCGTGCGCGCCGTTGCAGGCAGTGCCATCCCCATCATCTCCGCCGTCGGCCACGAAACCGACACCACGCTCATCGACTTCGTCTCCGACAAACGCGCCCCCACGCCGACAGCCGCCGCCGAGATGGCGGTGCCCGTACGCGCCGATCTGCTGCGCGAAATCTTAAACCACAGCCAGCGGCTTGAGACCGGCCGCATGCGCGTGTTCACGCAAGCCCGTCAACGCTTGACCGACATCGCCCGCGCACTGCCGCGCCGCGACCAACTGCTCGAGGGCCCACGCCAGCGCTTCGATCACGCCTCAGCCAAGTTGTCGAGCGCGCTCAACGTGCTCGTGCACAAGCAGCGCGCACGCTTGGAAACCGCAGCTGCCGGCCTCACCCCCGGCCGCTTGCAGCAATCGACCCGCCATCAGCGCGAGTCCATCCGCAACCTCACGCACCGCATGCAACTTGCCGCCCGCCGCCGCGTCTCGGACCTGACGCTGCGCCTAGCGTCCCACGCCAAACTGCTCGAAACGCTCAGCCACCGCGCCACCTTGGAACGCGGCTTTGCGATGGTGACGAAACCCGACAAAGGCCTCGTGCGCCATGCCAAAGATGTCAAGACCGGCGACAAGCTCGAAGTAACCTTCGCCGACGGCACGGTGGGCGCACTCGCCACCGACGCCGCTGCAGCGACCGGCACATCGGCGCCAAGTCGCGGCAAAACCAAGCCGCCGGGCCAACCAGACCTCTTCTAGCGCAAGCCCCCTTTGGGCTATGCTGCGCGCAAATCGCAAAGGCCGTTCGCATGAACATGATGGAACGCGGTCCCAACAGACCCGCAAATTTGGAATATCTCGACGGCGATTTCCGCGTCGTGGCGCAAGGCACCTACGTCATCTGCGCCGTCAGCGGCGTGCAGATCCCGCTTGAGGATCTGCGCTATTGGAACGTCGACCTGCAGGAAGCCTATGCCAGCGCCGAAATCGCCGTGAAGCGCTACCAACAAAACCGCAAAGGCTAAGCGCCATGCTCGACCGCCGCAACATCTTGACCGGCGGCTTGAGCCTGGCGGTGCTGGCGGCTGTTGGCGCACCGGCGCGCGCCGAAGCGGCACTGCGCGGCCAGTTCGTGCAAGGCACGCTCATCCGCGGCAAGACCGACCCCGGCGCCTCCGTCTCCATCGACGGCAAGAAACTGACGCTCTCGGCAGGCGGCGATTTCGCCTTCGGTTTCGCCTACGACCGCACCGCACCCGCGGAGTTCAAAATCAGGCTGCCCGACAGCCGCACCGAAGAGCGCACGCTCACGCTGGCTAAGCGCGATTACAAAATCCAAAACATCAACGGCCTGCCCGACAAATTCGTCGACCCGCCGCAATCCGTTCTGGCCCGTATCGAGCGCGACAACAAACTCATTGGTGCCGCCCGCGCCCGCGACACCGACGAAGCCTGGTTCGCCGACGATTTCGGCTGGCCCGTGCGCGGCCCCGTCAC
Source organism: Alphaproteobacteria bacterium (assembly GCA_021413465.1). Taxonomy (GTDB): domain Bacteria; phylum Pseudomonadota; class Alphaproteobacteria; order Micropepsales; family Micropepsaceae; genus SZUA-430. The sequence continues at coordinate 15,123 of JAIOQG010000030.1, forward strand.
CGGCGTCTACGGCAGCCAGCGCATCTTGAACGGCGTGCCGAAGCGTCCGCATTTCGGCGTGGACATCGCGGCCGGCGAAGGCAGGGCGATCCACACCCCGGTGGGCGCGATCGTTGCGATGGCGGAAAAAGATCTCTACTTCACCGGCGGCACCGTCATCCTCGATCACGGCCGCGGCATCTCGACGAGCTACCTGCACATGTCGCGCCTCGACGTAAAAGTCGGCGACCGCCTGGCCAAGGGCGACCCCATCGGCGCCATCGGCAAAACCGGCCGCGCCACGGGCCCGCATCTCTGCTGGCGCCTCAACTGGTTCCAAGAACGCCTCGACGCAGCCCTCGTCGTGCCCGAGATGCCGGGGTAGCCACAAGATCGAAGCTTCAGCCGGTTGGTATAAAACGCGAAGAAAGAACGGTTGAAACGCCAAGAACGCCAAGAGGCTCATGGCGAGTGTTCAACGCCGCGCTCGCCATCGAGATCCGATAGGGCGCGCTGCGCGCCCTTGATGTTCGGGCCTTTGGTTCAGCGTAAAGCGCCGGCACATTGTGCCGAGCCTCTTGGCGTTCTTGGCGTTTCAACTCTTTCTTTCTGCTACGCGTCCGGCGCCGTTGGAAAAGAGGACTCACGCTAAGCCGCTAATACCCGCCGAGCAAACCTCTGACTCCAACTTCAACCTAGGTCGTCATGGCCGGGCAAGCGAAGCGCGACCCGGCCACCCAGGGTTCGAAGTGCCGAGCGATGGAACCGCTTGCGCGTTGACCCTGGGTGGCCGGCTCAAGACCGGCCATGACGACCTTTTTTGGTTTGGGATCGAAACTTCCGCCGATTGGTCTTATTCTCGCTCTCGCTCCGGGACTTCGATCGCCTCTCGCTGCTCGACACTTTCAGGTTTGGGCATTGAACGTAGGCCGTCGATGCATCTGCCGTACAACGCCGAAACTGTCGAAGGTTGCGATGCCGCCGCGCGGGAAAAGTTCGCTTTTGCCTGCCGCAATGAAATGCGGTTGGCGCCACCCTCGTAGGTTTCATCACTATTTTGAACGGGGTCGTCTTCCCAGCCGCAAATGGGGCAGATCCAATAGGTTCCCGACGGGTCGCTCTCGAACACCAGTTGCTCGCAACACGCGCACGGAAATCGATCGCTCACTCCGCTACTCTTTCGGCCAGCGGCTATGCAGCCACAGCCAATTCGCCGGGTTCTCGCGGATGCGCGCTTCCAGAAACTGGTTCAGCTTCAGCGCCAGCTCGTACATGTCCTTATGCCGGTCGCCGGTGTTCGGCATGGCGAGTTCCGGATAGACCGTCATGCGGAATCTCTGCCCCGGCAAACGTTCGCACCACGCCGGCACGATCGGCGCGCCGTGCCTGAGCGACAATTGCGGCGCTCCCGTCGGCGTCATCGCCGGCCGTCCGAACAACGGCACCGAGATGCCGTCGTTCATTTTTTGATCGACCAGCATCGCCAGGAAGGCGCCTTCTTTCAGTGTACGGATGATCCCGCGCGCCCCGTCGCCGCCTTTGGCCGCCAGCGTCGGCAGCCCGATGCGCCGCTGCTTGGCGATCCAGGCGTCGACGTAAGGGTTGTTCGGCGGCCGGTAGACGAGCGTGCCCTTAAGACCCACATCCGCGATGCAACGCGGCATCAATTCCCAATTGCCGCAATGCCCCGAAACGAACAAGCCGCCGCTTTTCTTCGCGATCGCCTTGTGCGCGTTTTCCATCCCCACGATCTCGATCCGCGCCCCCGGCTTCACCGCCCAGAACTTGTCGAGATGCGCATACTCTGCGAACGTGCGGCCCAAATTGTCCCACATCGCGAGAATGGCTTTCTCGCGCTCAAGCTCGCTCATCTCCGGTAGCGCACGCGCCATGTTGCGCCGGCCGCGCCGCGAAACGGGAATCCGCGGCCCGAACGTGCGCGCGATCCACGCCCCCAAGTCGGAGGCGCGCTCAAGGCCCAGAACGCGAAACAGCCCCATCACGCTCAGCCACAGCGCGTACTCCAGCACATAGAGCACCTGCGTCGCGAATTTCGTCGCGCGCTTGATCGGTCTCAGTGCTTGGCGTGCAGGGGCGGTTGGAATTGTGTCAGACATTTATCGATCAGTTGCTCGAGCAAGCGTGCCGAATCGGGCTCGAATTGAGCAACGACGCGCAAAGCGGTGATACCGGTGCGATGCGCCGGCGCGAGGCGCAAGAAATCCTTTTCCGTGGTGACGGGAATGGCGTCGTGGCGTTGCGCCGCTTCCTTGAGATCGCCGAGATCCTCCTCGCTATAGGCATAGTGATCGGCGAACGCCTTGCTGCTGACGACGTCGGCGCCGCACGCCTCCAGCGTTGCGAAGAATTTCTTGGGATCGCCGATGCCGGCAAACGCCAACACGCGCTGACCTTTCAACCGCGCGGCGTCCTCTGCCATCGGCACGAGCGTGGCCCGCAGCAGCGCCGTATCGACGGGCAGGGCGATGTGCCCTTCGCCCATCGCGATCACGCCCTGCGCGCGCGCCAAGCCGTCTTCGATGCGCTCGCGCAACGGCCCGGCGGGGATGAGACAGCCATTGCCGAACCCCTTGGCCGCGTCGACCACGACGAACGACAGATCTTTCTTAAGGCCCGGATTCTGAAAGCCGTCGTCCATGACCACGACCTGCGCCCCGCGCGAAATCGCAAGCCTCGCGCCGGCCGGCCGGTCCGGCGACACCACCGCCATCGCGCGCTGCGCCAGCATCAAGGGTTCGTCGCCGACATCCTTGGCGCTGTCTTGGCTGGCGTCGACGATCATCGCCCCCGGCACGTCCGCGCCGTAGCCGCGCGACAGGAAGGCCACGCGCAAACCCCGCGCCTTCAAGATCTCGCCGATCGCAAGCGCCAGCGGTGTCTTGCCGGTGCCGCCCGCCGTCAGATTGCCGATGCAAATCACCGGCACCGAGGCGCGAAACGGCACGGTCATCGACGCCCGCGTGCGCCCCACAAAGCCGTAAATCCAACCGAGCGGCTTTAGAACGAAAGCCACCGACTCGTTGGGGTTGGAATACCAAAAATCAGGAGCGCGCATTGCCGTTCAGCGCCCTCAAATACGGTGCAAGAAGTTCGAACGTGCGCACCAGCGGCTCCTTCGTTCCGGCAACGGCTGCAGCAGCTTGACCCCGTCGCATGGTTTCCATGTCGTTGTCGAGCAACGCGCCCACGCGCGCCGTCAATTGATCGTTCGACGCTAACACCTCCGCGCCGCCCGAAGCGATCAGTATGCCGAAGATATCGCGGAAATTCCCGATATGCGGTCCGCTCAACACTGCGGCGCCGAGTCGCGCCGGTTCGAGCGGGTTTTGCCCGCCATGCGGTACGAAGCTGCCGCCCATGACCGCAAGCGGGCTCAAGCGATAGAAGACGCCGAGTTCCCCAAGTGTGTCCGCGACGTAAATTTCGGTGTCGCGCGACGGCAACTCGCCCTTCGACCGTCGCGCCACCCGGAACAGCGGGTCGAGGCTGGCGGCAATCGCAGGTCCGCGCTGGGGATGGCGCGGCACGATGATGGTCAACAGGCGCGGAAAATGCGGCGCCAAATCGCGATGCGTGAAGGCCGCGAGTTGCTCTTCCCCGTCATGGCTCGACGCCAAAAGCCACGTCGTTCGGCCGCTGGTCGCCGACCGCAATTGCCCGAGCACTTCCGCATCGAACGGCAGCGGCTCGCCCACGAGTTTCAGATTGCCCGGCACCTCGACGTTCTGCGCGCCCAAGCGTTTCAGTTTTTCGGCCACCGCCGCGTCCTGCGCCAGGCACAGATCGAACGTGCCCAACAGCTCCGCCGCCGCTTGCCGCGCCCGCCGCCAGCCGCGAAACGACGCGTCCGACATGCGCGCGTTCAACAGCACGACCGGCACCTGCCGCAGCTTCGTTTCGTGCAGCATGTTCGGCCACAACTCGGACTCGACCCACAACGCCAAGCCCGGCCGCCAATGATCGAGAAACGCTCTGACCGCGCTCGGCGTATCGACCGGCACGAATTGATGGAACGCGTTCGGCGGCAAACGCTCGCCCATCACCCGGCCCGAAGTCACGGTCCCCGTCGTCACCAGCACGCTCGTATCCGGGCGCAAGCGACCCAGTTCGCGGATCAGCGGCAGGACGGAAACGGATTCGCCCACGCTCGCCGCATGCACCCACACCAGCGGCCCCTTCGGACGCACGCGGCCCGCGCGCCCCAGCCGTTCGGGCAGGCGGTCTTCGTCTTCCTTGCCGCGCGCCAAACGCCGCTGCAACAGGCGTGCGGCCAGCGGCTCGGCAAAACCTGTCGCCGCGCGATAGGCCGAAAGCAATCTCGATCCTTTGACCGCCATCACGCCACGGCCCCCGAGGATGTGTCGGGAGCGGGCGCTGCTTCAACCCGGTCGACGCCCATCGCCGCATCCGCCGCGTCCGTCGCCGCGTTCAACCCCGCCTCGACCGCAAGCCGCGCCGCATTCACGCCGTT
>JAIOQG010000031.1 GCA_021413465.1 Alphaproteobacteria bacterium
TCGAGCGAATGATCGGTCATCTCAAGATCAATCGCGCGGTCGCAACGCGCTACGACAAGCTCGCCAGCTCGTTCCTCGATGCGCTACACATTGCTGCGATCCGCAAATGTTTGCGGACCGCAACTTTGTAAACAGGGCCTAGTTGGCCCCTCGCCTGCACTAAAGCGAGCAGCAGCGCATCAATGATGCGCTGCTGTGTCCCATCTGAGAGATAGTTGCTCGCTGCAATGCCGGAAGGCGTGGCGTCGCCGTCAAATGACCAACAAACTTCCCCACGCTCGGTGACAAGAACTCTCACAGCACTCTCCCAAAAGAGAAACGCCCGCCATTTCGACGGACGTTTGTTCAAGCTTTCTTCTCACGCCAGCGCTCGATAGCGCGTAGCCGCCTAGACTTGTGCGTTAGTCGTTCGATACGTCAGGCGCTTTCCCTTGACGCTCTTGAACGCGATTTGCGCGCGCTGAACGTCATTCACGCCCAACTTTTCACGGTAGTTCTGGCGAAAGTCGAATTCAGCCAAATAGCGATGAAGGTGTTTTCCCTTCACGTTCTGATAGGTGCCGACCATTCCGCGCTTTAGGACGCTAAACCAGCCTTCGAGCGAGTTGGTATGCACGTCGCCGCGAACGTATTCGTCGGCGCTGTGGTCGACGCTCTCGTGCTTCACAAGCAGGCCTTTGTAGAACTGCGCACCGTCCGTAACGAGACGGCTTTTAGGGTCTACGTGATCGCGAAGATGGCCCTTGATCTCATAGGCGCTTGGCGAGCGCGCAAGCTTGAACGAGCGCTGCTTACCACCACGCTCGGCAAACGTGAGCACCGCCACCTTGTGCTGGTAGCCTGGCGCCTTCTTGGTCTTCGGTGACTTGGTCAAGAAGGTCTCATCGGCTTCTACGGTCTTGCCAGCACCACCCATTGGCGTGCCACCCTCGCCCTGCTCCATCGCGAAGCGAATGCGGTGGGTCAGGTGCCAAGCGGTTTTCATGCTGCACTGGAACATGCGCTGTAGCTGGCGGGTCGAAATGCCCTTCTTGCTCGCGCACAGCAAATGGATCGCTTGCAGCCACAGACGCAGCGGTAAGTGCGACGATTCAAAGATGGTTCCAATGCGGACCGTGAACGGCTTGCGGCAGGCGTAGCACTTGCGCAGGCCGGGACGCGTGGTCGCGCCGTTCAGCTTGCCGATTTTATCGCCGAACGAACCGCAGTGCGGGCAAGTCGGACCTTCCGGCCAAAGATGCGCTTCGACGTATGCGAAAGCTGCGTCTTCGTCCTGAAAATGAGCGGCGGAAAGCACTGACTTGGCCATGGCAATCTCCTAGGTTCAAATCTAGGGGTTGGGCCTAGGTATGTCAAGTGTAACGTCGCCAATACGTATGATGGCGGACAAGGAATTCCGCCATGATCGACCTGAACAACAAAATCTATCGCGACGAAAACGCGGCCCGCGAACACCTCGAAGCGCTCCAGTGGCCCCAGGGTCCGTATTGCCCGTTCTGCGGCGTTACGGACGATCGCATTACAAAGCTCAACGGGGCCTCTAATCGCCAATGTTGGGTCGAGTTCTGGCGCCTTTGACCGCCTATTCCCGTGGGCCTGAGACAATGCTAAACATCGTTCGATGCGAAAGCTGCGAGACACGCTTCCGACCTTCGTGCTCCTCGTAATGGCATCAGTGTTTATCTATGGGATGGTGTTCTATCACGACGCCCCAATTCGCCCTTGCGCAGGCGGCTTTTGCGGGAAGCAAGGCCAGCCTCACACCGTTGAAGAATATCACTCCTTCAATGTGTGGCAGACGACGCTATTTATCGTTTGGCCAATTGGGATGATTGCACTGCTTCTGCTGCGCGGGATCGAGAACAAGGACTAGCCAATTCCCTGCCCGCTCGATCGCGCTATTTGGTGGCCGAGCATGGGGAGAAATTTCGTGACCATCTACATGCCGCTTTTGAACGAGGGCACCGACGTTTGGGTACAAGTCGAAGCGGAGCCAATGACAGACGGCACATATCGCATTGTTGGCGCGACACCAGACGATCAGGAGTGGGCATTTCCCACCGGATCGGTCGTTCGGTGTACGCAGAAGACATTTTGCGGTGGCGAGAACGGTTTGGTCGCGGTCGAAATTGCAAACTGAGACACTGCCAGTTCGAGTTTGATGTGAATGAGACTCGCAGTGATGGCCCGAAGCACTACATCATTGGGCTGGGTGGACTAGCTCACCCGCCTTGTCCTTATGGGCTTGACCCGGTGCGCCATAATGTGAGCTGCGCGCGAGTTGCTCCTTCAATGCGGCAGTTGCCTAAGGTGCGATTTCGAGCGCGGAGCGGTGGTCCGTCACACGTCTTTGGGCGTTTTTCACCCGGCTCTGCTTCGGGCGGCCATCAGTCGAATGTACGGCCCGGCGCCATCGGCATGGACCTGGATGTACCGCTGTACCGTTTCGAGGCATAATGCGGACATGACCAGCGGCCCGCGACAACGCCTTTCCGTTCTGACGATCGGCTCGGTTCTGAGCAGCGGTCAGGGTGTGAATTTGCGGTGCGCTTGCGGGCATCGCACGGCGTTGCTGCCGGGGCAGATTTCGGCGATGGCGCATCCAGAGACTCGCGTGCTGGATTTTAAGCGCCGCTTTCGCTGTTCGATGTGCGGCGCCAGCGGTGCAAGCGATGATGTTCGGTTGACGCTGTTTGCCGTGGCGGCGGCGTTCAGCGATGACGAAGGTGCGCGGACCGAGACGGCTCCAACGACGCGCCCTGCGAATTAGAGCGCGACGCGCCGGCGAGCGCTCCTACTCCTCTTCGTCGGCTTGGTCCGACTGCGGCGCCGGCTTCGCTGCGTTCGCCGCCCACTCCTTATTCCACTTATTGTGCGTGACGGCGCGCAGCTGCTCCTGCGCGACGCCTTTCGCCGGCGGGTCTTTGGAGCCGACTTGCGATGCCAGTTTGGCGACGGCGACGGAGAGGCTTTTGAAGGCGAGATAGTCCGGGTGCTGCGACGAGATCCAACCGAGGATGCGGCGTTTGACGATGGACAGACGCAGCATCTGCACGCCTTGGCGGAACAAGCCCAGGGTGCGGATGTCGTCTTCCGTGAGCGTGAGTTCGGAGCTGATGCGTAGCAGGATAGTTTCGCCGCTGGCCTCAAGCGCGGTGGCGCGGCGCATGAGGTCCCATAGCGTTGCCTCCTCGATCTCGTGTTTTGAATCGCGGAAGGCGTAGTTGCACAGCTTCCACAGCGCGAAGAAGTCGCCGTAGAGGCGGTAGAACTCCGCGACGGTGGCAAGGCTTTGCTCGCGCCGGCGTTGGCGCAAGGCCCATGTCGCGCTGATGCGGTGGCCTACGAGCCAAGCGAGGCCTACCGCCGTGACGGGGCCGATGAAGGCCTTCAAGATGTCTACGACCACGGGATCCATCGGCGTGCTCACGTTGTTGCCGACCGAAGTTGCCGGCCGGGAATCAAAGGATTTGGCCGCGTTATCGTACACGACAACCATCGCCGCTCCGTCCGCCACGGCGACGTCGAAGCGGGACCATGGCGATTATTCGGTTTTTGACGCACACTGGCGCTTGACGCCGGTTGAACGGTGCGTGGGAGGGTTTGACGATGGGTCGATGGTTGAAGATTTTGGCTGCGCTTGTCGTGCTGGGGCTCGGCGGGGCTTATGCGGCCGTCACCATCGGCGGGCCCGATCTGATCTACCCGCGCGTGCCGGGCGTGAGTTATGGGCCATCGTCCTTGGCGTTCGTCGATACGGATCCCGGCAAGACGATCGGCGGCACGGTGACGCTCGGCCGGGCGCAAGATGAGACCGGCGTCGATATGTACATGGTCCATTGGGGCCTTGAGGTTGGTGGTCACGGCGTCGAAGACGATGCGGGGCACGGCGATCACGGCGGCTCCTGCAAGGGCTTCCGCGACACCAATCACGTCGTGATGGCGCGCCCCAGCGATGCGGGCGAGATGCTGACGATGGAGATCCCGCAAGGCACGGTGGTGCCCGACGGCGCGGTCTATTTGGTGGCGCACACGCTTTATGCCGGGCGGCACAACCTCGCCAAGTGTATCCAGATTCCGATCGTCAACCGCGTTGACTGAGTTTGGCGCCGCCAGCGCGCCGGAGGCCGTCGTCGCGCGGCAGCTCGCCGCCTACAACGCGCGCGATATCGATGCGTTCATGGCGACCTGGCGGAACGATGCGCTCTATTTCGAGCATCCGTCCACGTTGCTTGCCAGCGGCGCCGAAGAGATACGGGCGCGGCATGTGGTGCGGTTTGCCGAGCCCGATTTGAACGGGCGATTGGTGGCGCGGCTTTCGGTCGGCACAATGGTCGTCGATCGTGAAATCGTGACGCGCAACTTTCCCGACGGGATCGGCGAGGTCGATGTGATTGCGATCTATGAGGTCGACGGCGATAAGATCGCGAAGGCCTGGTTCAAGATGGGCACGCCACGGCCGGCCGCGCGTGTTTGAAACGTTGGCGCTGCTTTTAACGCCAAGCGTTGTCTTGGCGATGGCGTTGGCGGCGTTCGCGGGCGTGCTGCGCGGGTTTTCGGGTTTTGGGTCGGCGATGATTTTGGCGCCTACCCTCTCCGCTTTGTTTCCCATCACGGAGGCTGTGCCTCTGGTCATTCTGCTCGAGGTGGCGTTGTCGTTTCAGTTGTTGCCGGCGGCGATGCGGTTGGTGGAGCGGCGCGAGATCGTGGTTTTGTCGGCCGCTGCCGTACCCGGACTCTTGGCGGGCGCGGCGCTGCTTGCGGTTGCGCCGACGCGCGCGTTGCGGCTTGGAATCTCGACGATCATTCTGCTGTTTTTGGTCTTGATCTTGCTGCGCGTGCGGCGCTCGGGACCGAAGACGACTGTGGGTCTCGGCGCTGCCGGTGTGTTGTCGGGCGTTGCCAACGGCGCGTCGGGCGTCGGTGGGCCGCCGATCGTGCTCTATTACCTGGCGGGCGACGATAGGTCGGCGGCGCTGCGCGCGACCGTGATCTGCTACTTCTTCGTCATCGATGCGACTTCAGCGGGTATCTATGGCGCGCAAGGGTTCGTCACGCGCGAGGTGTTGATGTTGACGTTGTTGTGTGTGCCGCTTTCCATCGGCGGGGTTTGGCTCGGCAGCCGTTTGTTCGATAAGGCGTCCGAGCAAACGTACCGCCGCGTCGCCTATGGGCTGATCGCGGCGGTTGCCGTTTTGGGGCCGTTCCTGTGAGCG
>JAIOQG010000032.1 GCA_021413465.1 Alphaproteobacteria bacterium
CTACCTACTCGCCGTGCGGTTATAGTTCGCTTGTTCTTCCGTCAGCTGGAAGCCGATCGTCACCGAGTAGTCTTCGGCGGTTTTGCCGGGGGCGACGGGGATGTCGATGTGGCCTACTTTTTCCTTCACGCTGAGCTTGCGCGTGCCGTTGGCGAAGGGGATCGCGAGGGTGAAGATTTCTTTGCCGATGACCTGGCCTTCGGAAATGATGGCCACGAAATAGGGCACGCTGCGCGGGGCGATTTCGCTGTTGGGCGAGATCGCGCTTTTGACCCAGAAGCTCAGCTTCGATTTCGCTTTGCCGCCGGATAGCGTGCAGGCGAGTTCGGGCTGGCGGATTTCGGCCTTGAGGTCGATGCGGCCGCTGTCCATCTGAGTCAGGCGCACCGCGTCGGCCAGGATGCTGATGCTGGGGCAGCTTTGCGGTTTAGCTTGGGTCTTGGTTTTGGCGTCGGCATTCGCGGCCAGTGCCAGAGCCAGCGTCGCGACGACGAGCGCAGTACGTTTCGACATGGGAACCTCCACCGGTTAAGCGAGTTTGTTGTGCGAGCCGTCGCACAGGGGTTGATTGGCGGTTTGCTTGCAGGCGCAGAAGAAGACTTTCTTCGATTCCGCGGCCTTGTATTCGAGGGGGGTGAAGGCCGAGCCCTTGTGACTGCCGTCGCAGAAGGGCTGGTTCTTGGATTGCCCGCAGGCGCACCACCAGTAAGATTTGCCAGCCTCTACCTCGACCGGAATAGGCGTTCGTGCCGCAACGTGGCCTTTCATCAGACAACCCCCTATGTTTCGTCCAGGGTTAGGTGTTGGGTTCCGCTTTGTCAAAAAAACCGCTGACTATACTTCTGGCTGCACCGCGCGGGTTTTGCGCGGGAGTGGACCGTGCGATCCAAATCGTGGAGCGCGCGCTGACGAAATACGGCGCGCCGGTGTATGTGCGTCATGAAATTGTCCACAACCGCTTTGTCGTTGAAGGGCTTGAGAAAAAGGGCGCGGTGTTCGTGAAAGAGCTCACCCAAGTGCCCGAAGGCGCGCCGGTGGTTTTCTCCGCTCACGGGGTGCCGAAATCGGTGCCTGCGAACGCCCGCGAGCGGAAGCTTTTGGCGCTCGATGCAACTTGTCCGTTGGTGTCGAAAGTACACGTCGAAGCAGAACGCCACTTTGATTCGGGGCGCGAGATCATCCTGATCGGGCATGCCGGGCACCCGGAAGTGATCGGCACGATGGGGCAGTTGGAGCCCGGCGCCGTGAAGCTGATCGAGACGGTGGCGGACGCCGAGGTCTTTGCGCCGGCGGATGCGTCGCGTTTGGCCTACATCACGCAGACCACGCTGTCGGTCGACGACACGGCGGAGATCGTGGCCGTGTTGAAGCGGCGCTTTCCGCTGATCGCGGGGCCGCACAAGGAAGATATTTGCTACGCCACGACGAACCGGCAAGACGCGGTGAAGGCGATCGCGCTGCGTTCTGATGTGCTGCTCGTGATCGGGGCACCGAATTCGTCGAACTCGATGCGGCTTGTCGAGGTCGCGGCGCGGGCGGGCGCGCGGGCTTCGGCCTTGGTGCAGCGGGCGAGCGATATCGATTGGGCGACGATCGAGGGCGCGCGCGTGGTGGGGCTTACCGCCGGCGCGTCGGCGCCCGATGTGCTGATCACCGAGGTGCTCGACGCTTTCCGCGCACGGTACGAGGTGACGGTCGAAGAGGCGGAGACGGCGCGCGAGACGGTGCAGTTCCGGCTGCCGCGGGCGCTGGCTTAGGGCGAAGTTTGAAACGCCAAGAACGCCAAGATGCTCTGGCCAGTTTGGGTGGGCTAGTGGGATGCAATCGCCGTAAGAAAGATTCACACGAAGCAACGAAGACACGAAGAAGTATGGGCTCACTCTTCGGCGCGGAGCGCCTTTCATGATGGGAAATGCGCCTTCGGCGCAAAAAGCTATTCTCGCTTCGTGTCTTCGTTGCTTCGTGTGACTCTTTCTGGTTACAGACTTCGCACATCGCTGGCGGTCGACTTTGACCCTGAGCATCTTGGCGATCTTGGCGTTTCAATCTAACTGACTCGACATTTGCGAATCTCGCGAAAGAAGTTATTACCACCGCCATGGCCGTATACACCGACGTCAGCGATGCCGAATTGACCGCGTTTATGGGCGCGTTCGAGCTTGGGCGCGTGCTTTCGTTCAAGGGCATTGCCGAGGGCGTGGAGAATTCCAATTTTTTTCTGCAGACGGAGCGCGGGTCCTACTTTCTGACGCTTTACGAAAAGCGCGTGCGGGAGGCGGATCTGCCGTTCTTCTTGGGGCTGCTCGAGCACCTGGCGGCGAAAGGCATTCATTGTCCTCTGCCCGTGCGCGCGCGCGACGGTAAGGCGTGGCGCGATCTCAATGGGCGGCCGGCGGCGATCGTGACCTATTTGACCGGCTTGTCGCCGCGACGACCCGATGCGGCGCAATGCGGTGAGCTTGGCGCGGCGCTGGCGCGGCTGCATCTTGCGGCGGCGGATTACAAACTGTCGCGGCCGAATGCGCTTTCGATCGAAGGCTGGAAACCTTTGGTGCGCGCGTGCGAGGCGAAAGCGAACGGCGTGCGCATGGGGCTTGGCGCCGTCATCGGGCAAGAGTTGCGCTGGCTCGAGCAGCATTGGCCCACGGGCCTGCCCCAAGGCGTGATCCATGCCGATCTTTTTCCCGACAATGTGTTCTTCATGGACGGGCGCATTTCGGGGATGTTCGATTTCTATTTCGCCTGCAACGACGCCACCGCCTACGACGTGGCGGTGTGTTTGAATGCGTGGTGCTTCGAGCCCGACGGCGCGTTCAACATCACGAAGGGGCGCGCCTTGCTATCGAGCTATCGCGCGATCAGGCCGCTGGCGCCGGTTGAAGTTGCCGCCCTGCCCGTTTTGGCGCGCGGGGCCGCGTTCCGCTTTTTGATGACGCGGCTCTACGATTGGATCCATCGCGAAGAAGGTGCGCTGGTGAAAGTCAAAGACCCGATCGAGTATCTGACCAAGTTGCGTTTTCATCAGTCGGCCGTCGGTGCCGCTTCTTATGGGTGGCCCGAATGAACCATGTGGAGATTTATACCGACGGCGCCTGTTCGGGGAACCCGGGACCCGGCGGTTGGGGGGCGATCCTCGTCTTCAAGACGGAGCGGCGCGAGCTTTCGGGCGGCGAGAAGCTGACGACGAACAACCGTATGGAGTTGATGGCGGCGATTGCCGCGCTCGAAGGACTGAAGCGCGCCTGCGATGTTCATCTGTATACGGATAGTATGTATTTGAAAGACGGCATCACTAAGTGGATCGACGGCTGGAAGAAGAAGGGCTGGAAAACCGCCGACCGGAAGCCGGTGAAGAACATCGATTTGTGGCAGCGGCTGGACGCGGCGCGGGCGCACCATACGATCTCGTGGCGCTGGGTGCGCGGGCATGACGGGCACGAGATGAACGAAGCAGCCGATGCCCTGGCGCGGGCGGCAGTGCCGGGCGCTTAGGCCCTACTGCCCGGATTGCGGGCTTTTGGCCGTTTCGCGGGCAAGGGCCGCGCCATATAGGCCACAGCTTGCGGGGTTCCGGCCCGCAGCACTCCGATTTCATCGATCCGACATATTGCGCCGACCTTGCGTTCGACGCGACACTTGGCGCTCGGCGTGGGGGCGCCGGGCAATGGGGCTTTTGGTGGCGGAGCATACGGGGACAGTTGCGACGGCGTTGGCGCATGCCAGCCGATTGCTGACTTCGAGCCCGCGCCTGGCCATCGAGCAGTTGCATGAAATTCTGAAAATCCAACCCAACCAACCGGATGCG
>JAIOQG010000379.1 GCA_021413465.1 Alphaproteobacteria bacterium
GCACAAAATGGCGCGCGCCATGAAAATGCCTTTGCTGCACGCCGCCCGCGCTTTGGTCGAAACCGATGAGGTCGCCGCCAAAACGCGCAGCGCCTTGCGCGATCTCGTGCAAAGCTTCGACCGCTGGTCCGGCCAAGTCGACGCACTCTCGCAAGTCGAACTCGCCGAAATCGTGCTCGACGAAAGCGGTTACACGGCCATGTGGCAGGCCGATCGCACCCCCGACTCGGCAGGCCGCTTGGAAAACCTGAAAGAACTCGTGCGCTCGATGGAAGATTTCGAATCCCTCGGCGGCTTCCTCGAACACGTGTCGTTGGTGATGGAAATCGAGCAGTCCGACACGACCGAAAAAGTCACGATCATGACCCTGCACGGCGCCAAGGGCCTCGAATTCCCGACCGTGTTCTTGCCGGGTTGGGAAGAAGGCCTATTCCCCAGCCAACGCACGCTCGACGAAAGCGGCGTGCAAGGCTTGGAAGAAGAACGCCGCCTCGCCTATGTCGGCATCACGCGCGCCAAGGAGCGCGCGAAAATTTCCTACGCCGCCAACCGCCGCACCCACGGCATGTGGCAGAGTGCCATGCCCTCGCGCTTCATCGGCGAACTCCCGGCCGACGCCGTCATCGTCGAAAGCGATCCCGGCATGCCCCACGGCAACACCAGCCTGTCGACCGGCCCCGCCTTCGACAGCGGCTATTCTTCGCCCGGCTGGCGTCGCGCCCAAACGCAACGCGGCAACGTCTTCGGCTCGCGCCCGGCCATCGAAGCCCAAGGCGAACTTGTCGCCACCTCCGATCCCGCCGCCGAAACCTATCAACGCGGCGCCCGCGTCTTTCACCAGAAATTCGGCTACGGCCGCGTCACCGCGATCGACGGCAACAAGCTGACGGTCGACTTCGACAAGGCGGGCGAAAAGCGCGTCATCGCAAACTTCCTTGCCAGAGCCTGATCGATGCCCGTTTGCTGGAAAGCCCGTGCCGTATTGCCCAAACGCGAAGCGCAAAGCTTAAGCGATGCGTTGGAAGCCCTCGACCCCTCGCCGGTCGTGGCCGCTTTCGAGCTCGGCGAACGCGGCCTGTGGGAAGTCGAAGCCTTCTTCGCGCATGAACCCGACGAACAAGACTTGCTTCAACGCTTCGGCGTCGCCATGCGCATCATCCCGATCGAAGACGAGAACTGGGTCGCCCGCGCCCTTGACGGCCTGCCGCCGGTGCGCACGCAACGCTTTTTCATCTACGGCGAACATTCGGCCGGCGACGTGCCCGCCAACGCCATCGGCCTCAAGATTGAAGCCTCCTACGCTTTCGGCACCGGCCACCACGGCACCACGCGCGGCTGCCTGCTGGCCTATGAGCAATTGTCGAAACGGCGCACGTTTGGCAACGCGCTCGACCTCGGCTGCGGCACCGGCGTTCTGGGGCTGGCCTTCGCAAGGCTGACGCACCGCCCCGTGGTCGCCACCGACATCGACCCGCTCGCTGCCGACAAAACCAAAGAAAACGCAAAGCTGAACCGCGCCGCACCGCACATGCGCATCTCCGACGGCGACGGCTTCCGCAGCGCCTACATCGCCGAAGGCGCGCCTTACGATCTGATCTTCGCCAACATTCTGGCGGGGCCGCTCGTTAAACTCATGCCCGGCATCCGCAAACACCTGGCCCCCGGCGGCAACGCGATCCTCTCGGGCCTCCTCGACGAACAAGCCAACAACGTATTAGCCGCCGCCCGCAGCCAAAACCTGCGCCTGATCAAACGCAGCGCGCTTGAAGGCTGGGTGACGCTAGTGCTCGAACGCCCTTAAGCCGCGCGCACCGTAACCGTCGCGGGCTTGCGACCTTTGGTCTTGGGTGTCACGACAATTTCGACGTTCTGATCGAGCGCCGCGAGGAAACGCATCAGGCGTTCAACGGAAACGTCGCGGAAACCACCCCGCAGGATCTTCGAAAGGTCCGGCTGCGCGATCCCCAAGATTTTCCCGGCCGCTGCCTGCGTAAGTCTGCGCGAACGCAAAATGTCGTCGAGGCGAACGACCAGCTGAGCCTTCACCAGATGCTCTTCGGCGCCAGGCATCCCGCCGTCAGCAAACACGTTGCCCGAGCTCGCCTCCACGCTGATCTTCTTCCCGGTCATTTGCCCTCCGTGAACTGTTCATGGTGTTCCTTGGCGGCCTTCAGACGCTTGCGCACCAATTCGATCTCTTGCGGCGGCGTTGCCACGCCCGCCTTCGACTTCTTCTGAAATGCGTGCAGCACATACACGGCCTTAGCAAACCTCACCGAGTAGACGGTGCGAAATGCGCCTCCATCATGCGATGCGACAACCTCCAACACGCCGGCGTCGCCAAACCCCTTGAGAGGTTTCGCGTCGTCGTGCTTCCGGCCAAGTTGGGCCCAATACAACACGTACCCGACGTCGTCCTGAATCGCATCCGGAAACGCTGCATAGTCCTTACGTGACGCGCCGATCCAGAACAGCGGTTTCAACGGTGGCTTCGCATCGCTCGTTGGCATTATGGGAATATTCCCATAATTCTTCGTAAATGTCAAGCCGGCCTAATTTCGGGCGTCGGCGCTTCGATCTGCCTGGCGCACCGGATACTCAAGCTCGAGCCGCGAAATATCCGCGCTGCGTTGGCCGTACCGCGCGCCGATTTGAGCGAGAACCACATCGATCGCACGCGCCGGCGCTTCGCTTGAAAGCACCGGCTGCACGGCGTCCACACGCGTGGCGCCAACAACGCCGTCGGGCACAAGCCGCAAGCCGTACTTGGTCGCGACCGGCGCCCCGTTCTCGGCCAGCGTCAGTACGGTCGTCAGATGCGTGTTGGAATACGCATCGGCCATAAGCGCCAAGGCGATGTCATCGACCCCCTCGGCAACCGGAATGCCCAACGTCTCATGACGCCAGAACGCGGACAAATTGGCGGCGTAAGTTCCGATATTGGCGCGGGTCAGGCCGAAGGCGCGGCTGTCGTGCTCGGCATGCCAATTCGCGGCGCCGATCTCCTGCGCCAGCGCATCGGCCCGCGCGCGCCCGGCGATGGCGGCGACGATGGCCAGCGACACCGGAACGGAAGCGCTGATGCCCGTCGTCGTCGCGACGCCGCGGTCGGCGACATAGCGCCGGTCCGGCACGTATTGAATCGTAGCGTCCGCACCGCGCAGCGTGTCGATCCAGAACCAATGCGTCGTCGCCCGGCGCTGATGCAGCAATCCAGCCTCGGCCAAAACAATGCCGCCGGCACAGATTCCGACGATCGTGGCGCCGCGCGCGGCTTGCTTCTTAAGCCACGCCTGCACGGCAGGGTCGTCGCGCACATGCATCGCCGGCACGATCACATAGTCCGCGCCGTCGGGATAGCGCCGGTCGAATTCGCCGACCGTCGCATCGGGAATGATCGTCAGCGCCGGCATCAATTTCACCGGCCCCGCCCGCATGCCCAAGGCGATAACGTCCGCAACGCCCGACCGCTTCAGCACGCCATAGGGAATGAGATAGTCGGTCGTCTCGCTGCCCCTATTGTCGCCGACGACGGCAATCACCGGTCGCGCCCGCTTGGTCGGCTTAAGCGCGGCCAAAGTTTCGTTGGTCTCGCTTTCGCTGATGATCGCCATCGCCGCCGATACCGGCCGCGCATTGGGGAACATTGCAAAGACCGCCGCAACGGCGATCAAAGCGATCGCGACAACCGCAACGACGCCAAAGCGCAAGAACTGAAAACCCAAACTGCGCGCCCTCATGACGCCGCCGCCTTCTGCCGCGCCGCCACATCGTTGATCAACTTGCCGCGCGCACTGGTGAACGCTTCAAGTTGCTTCTTCACCTTCGCGACCATCTCCGGCCCCGCGGTCTCCGGCGAACCGGAATTGAACGGCGGCTGCGGATTGTACTCAAGGAACAGCTGAATGGTCTTCGCGGTCTCCTCGCCCCAAATCTCGGCGACGACGGTGAAAGCGAAATCGATCCCGGCCGTCACGCCGCCGCCCGAGATGCGATTGCGATCCTTCACCACGCGCGCGTTGACCGGAATGGCGCCGAACGCCGGCAAGAATTCGCGGTACATCCAATGGCACGCCGATTTGTATCCGGTCAGCAAACCCGCCGCGCCCAACAGCAACGACCCCGAACACACCGACGTCACATACTTGGCCGACGCGCCTTGCGTGCGCAGGAACGCGAGCGTTTCGTCGTCGCTCATCAACGCCGTCTGCCCGGCCCCACCCGGCACGCAAATGAGATCGAGCTGCGGACAATCCTTGAACGTCCGGTTCGGCATCAACGACAGACCGGCATCCGACGGGATCGGCTCGATCGTCTTCCACACATAATGCATCTGAACGCCGGGCGCGCGCGACAGCACCTGTGCCGGGCCCGTCAGGTCCAATTGCGTCAGATCGGGATAAAGCAACATGCCAATGTGAAAAGGCGCAGTCATGGGGGCTTCTCCTTGTGCAACGAAGCCTATTGCTAGCACGCCCCCGCCATGGCACAAATGACAAGCAATCGACGATTACTGCCAAATGCCAAAACCCCATCACATCGCCATTCCCATCTTCCCGAACCTGCAATCGCTCGACGCCGTCGGCCCGGGCCAGGTGTTCGGCAGCGCGAACCAACTTCTGACGCGCGAGGCCTATCGCATCCGCTTCGTCGCCACGGCCCCCGGCCCGGTCGCAACGACGGCGGGATTTTCACTGACCGCCGACAGCCTGCGCAGCGTGCCTGCAACCTCGATCGACACGCTCATCGTTCCCGGCGGCGACGACAAGGGCGTGCGCGAAGCCCTCGCCGACAAACAATTCATGCGTTGGCTCAAAGCCGCCGCGTTGAACAGCACGCGCGCGTGCTCCGTCTGCTCGGGCGCCTTCTTGCTCGCCGCCACCGGCGTGCTCGACGGCCGCAACGCCGCGACGCATTGGAGCGCCACCGCAAATCTCCAACGCGCCTTTCCAAAACTGCGCGTCGACGAACAATCGATCTACGTCAACGACGGCAAGTACTGGACCTCCGCCGGCGTCACGACCGGCATCGACATGTCGCTCGCCCTTCTCGAAGCCGACCACGGCCGCGACGTGGCAACCGCCGTCGCGCGCCAACTCGTCGTCTACATGCGCCGCCCCGGCCACCAAACCCAATTCAGCGCCACTTTGAACGCGCAGTCTGCGACCGACGACCGCCTCGCGACGCTGGCCGGTTGGATCGAAGCCAACCTCCACAAACCGCTCGACGTCGAAACCCTCGCCGGTCGCGCCGCCATGAGCCCGCGCTCGTTCCACCGCAACGTGCGCAAGGAACTGGGCGTTTCACCCGCAAGATTTGTTGAAGCGATCCGTCTTGACGCCGCCAGGCGGCTGCTCGACGCCCGCACCTTCGACCTTGCCCAGATCGCCGAACGCGCCGGATTCTCAGGCCCCGACCACCTCATCCGTGCTTTCGGCCGCCGTTTTGGCGTCACACCCGCCGCCTACCGCCAGATGCATGGGGCTTAAATCGCCCTCTTGAGACCGAACGGCAGGGCACATAGGTTGCGCCCATGCTGCACCAAACGAAATTCCAATCCTTCGCCGAATCCACGAGCCCGACCCAGGGCCCGCCCCGCCTCGCCGCCTTGCGCGCCGAGCTCAAGCGCCGCGGCCTTGACGGCTTCGTCATCCCGCGCGCCGACGAGTATCAGGGCGAATACGTCCCCGCGCGCGCCGACCGGCTTGCCTATCTGACGGGCTTCACCGGCTCCGCCGGCGCCGCCGTCGTGCTGCTCGACAAAGCCGCCATCTTCACCGACGGCCGCTACACCGTGCAGACAGCCGAACAAGTCGACGGCACGGCGTTCGAGTACCGCTCGCTGATCGACGAACCGCCGCCCGATTGGCTCGCCGCGAATCTAACGAAAGGCGCCAAGCTCGCCTACGATCCCTGGCTGCACTCGGCCTCGGGCGTCGACGCGCTGCAGGCCGCCGCAACGAAAGCCGGCGCCACGCTTGTTCCGTGCACGGACAATCCGCTCGACGCCACCTGGGACGACCAACCCGCCGCACCTTTAGGCGCCGTCACCACCCAACCGCTCGAATACGCGGGCGAATCGTCGGAATCGAAGCGCGAACGCATCGCCAAATCCCTGCGCGACGCCAAGACCGACGCCGCCATGCTGACGCTGCCGGAATCGATTGCCTGGCTCTTGAACATCCGCGGCTCCGACGTGCCGCACACGCCCTTCCCGCACGCCTTCGCCATGCTGAACAACGACGGCCACGTCGAACTCTTTATCGACCGCCGCAAGTTCACGCCCGGCATCGAAGCCTGGCTCGGCAACCGCGTCACGGTCCGCCCGCAAGACGAACTTGGGAGCCACCTTAAGGCGCAAAAGGGCAAGCGCATCCACATCGACCCGGCAACGGCCTCGGCCTGGTTGTTCGATCAATTGAAACAAGGCGGTGCCGAAATCATCCGCTCAGCCGACCCGGTCTTGCTGCCCAAGGCGTGCAAGAACCCGACCGAACTCGAAGGCACAAGGCGCGCCCACGCCCGCGACGGCGCCGCGCTGTCGCGCTTCCTCGCCTGGATCGCGAAAGAAGGCCCAAAAGGCAACATCGACGAAATCGAAGCCTGCCGCGTGCTCGAAGATTTCCGCAGCCAGACCGGCGCGTTGAAAGACCTAAGCTTCGGCTCGATCTCGGGCTCGGGGCCAAACGGCGCGTTGCCGCATTATCGTGTCACCAAGAAATCGAACCGCAAAATCAAACCGGGTGAGATCTATCTCATCGATTCCGGCGGCCAATATCTCGACGGCACCACCGACGTCACGCGCACCATCATCGTGGGCACGCCGACGGCGGAAATGAAAGACCGCTTCACCCGCGTCTTGAAAGGCCACATTGCACTCGCCCGCGCCCGCTTCCCCGAAGGCACGACCGGCGTTCAGCTCGACACGCTCGCCCGCATGTCGTTGTGGGAAGCAGGCCTCGACTACGACCACGGCACCGGCCACGGCGTCGGCGCCTATCTCAGCGTCCACGAAGGCCCGCAGAACATCTCGAAAAAACAGATCAACGTGCCCTTACGCCCCGGCATGATCGTCTCGAACGAACCCGGCTATTACAAAGTCGGCCACTACGGCATCCGCATCGAAAACCTCATCGCCGTCACCGAGTTCAAAGACGTCGGCGGCGACCGCAAAATGATGGAATTCGAAACGCTCACCTTCGCCCCGAT
>JAIOQG010000380.1 GCA_021413465.1 Alphaproteobacteria bacterium
CAAACCGTCAGTGGACGGCAAATCGACCGCGAAGAACGCGAGCAATGCACCGACGCCAAGCCCGAACCAAACAAAGCCGATGGCAAGCCCATGGGCGATCCGCCACGACCGCCCGCCCGAACCTTCTTCGGGCAAATCCGCGTCCGCACGCGGTTTGCGGGCGGAAGAACGCGACGTCGAGCGTTGCTTCCCTTTTCCTCCCTTGCCCATGGCCGGCCGACAATCCCTTGAAATAACTCTCCCTTTTAGCAACAGGGCGTTAACGGTCACTGAATCGGTCGCCCCGACTCAAGTCGCGTACGAGCCCCTCTCGGCGCATGTCACAGTCATTTTCCGGGGCGAAGGTTGTGACGGACGCCTGTTCATCCCGAGCGATATCACTGCTAACATCGCCATGAGCTGAAACGTGCGCCTCAGGGTGGTGGAAGAAATGAGCAAGCAATCGCAAACACGGGAGTTTCGCTGGACGAGCGCCGTTTTCGCTGTGGCGCTTTTCGTCTGCGGCACAACCGACGCGCAAGCAAAACTTCCCGACCTATTTGGCGACGCCCCGCTTGTGGAAGCGGTACAGAGTGGATCAGCCGAAAAGGTCAACGCCGCCATTCTTGATGGCGCATCGGTTCACACGCGCGCGATCGATGGCACACCGGTCATCGTCCTCGCTGCATCTCAGCGTAAGCTGGAGCTCGTCAAACTTTTGATCGAAAACGGTGCCAGGCCGGACGATAAGAGCAAAACTGATCAAACCACGGCACTGACGCTTGCGGCGTCTAACGGCGACTTGGAAATCGTAGTCTATTTGTTGGACCACAAAGCCGATATTGATCAGACGGGCGCCTTGCGTGAAACCGCGTTGATCAAAGCGGTACGTTCCATGCGTATTGATGTGACAAAATTGCTCGTTGAACGCGGCGCCGACGTGGACGAAACGGATTCGACCGGTGCCACGCCACTCGACATTGCCCAACGCAACGGCTCGAGCGAACTCGTCGGCATTCTAAAAAAGGCGGCTTCCAAATAACCACGGATCGATTGGCGGGCACGCAGCGAACGTTTGATCGGCCCAAACTAGGGTCGGCCCTTCTGCCCGCAGGGCTTTTCAACATCGAGAACTCGAGCGCAGGACCCAGCGTGCGCCTGCGCACGTTGATCTTCGTTCGCTTTCTCGGGATCATTGGCCAGATCGTCGCGTTGGTGATCGTCTTTTTTGGCCTCAAATATCAGCTGCCCATCGGCCAGTGCACCGCGGTCGTCATCACGGCGACCGCATTCAACGCCGCATTGTTCTTTTTCTACCCTCACGTTCACGTTTTGGGAGAGCGCGAGGCCGCGGCCCATCTCGCGTTCGACATATTGCAGTTGTCGTCGATGCTCGCATTGACCGGCGGCATCGAAAATCCCTTCAGCTTGCTCTTCCTCGCACCAATCGTAATTTCGGCGACGAATTTAAGCCTTGGCGCCACGCTCGCTTTGGCAATGCTTGCATTTGGCAGTATCTCGTTCTTGTCGGTTTTCCATTGGCCGCTGCCGTGGGATCCTCAAAATCCGCTGCTGTTGCCGCCCCTCTACGTCGCGGGAACCTGGACGTCGCTCACCCTCGGCATCGGTTTCTGTTTGATTTACGCATGGCGCACTGCCGATGAGGCGCGACGCATGCAAACAGCCCTAGCCGCCACCCAAGCCGCTCTGGCCCGCGAACACCGCCTTTCCGATCTTGGCGCCTTGGCTGCCGCGGCGGCGCACGAACTCGGAACCCCGCTCGGCACCATCGCCGTCGTCGCGCGAGAATTGGAGCGCGACATACCGCCGACAAGCCCATGGGCCGATGATGTTCGGCTGCTGCGCAGCCAGGCGGAACGCTGCCGTGAAATTCTTTCGCGCCTGTCCCAACAGGACACAGGCGAGAACACGGTCGCACAACGCCTGCCGCTGCTCGCCCTCATCGACGAGATAGCGGAACCCCATCGCGGCTTCGGCGTAGACATCGAAGTCCTGGCGAAGACGACTGGACCGTTAACGGTGGTGCGCGCGCCTGAAGTTGTTCACGGCTTAGGAAACTTGATTGAAAACGCCGTCGACTTCGCGGACACAAAAGTCCGCATTGATGCCGAATGGGACGACACCCAAGTCGACCTCATCATTTCAGACGACGGCAGCGGGTTCGATGCCGGAATTTTGGCCCGCCTAGGAGAACCCTACGTAACATCGAGGGCCTCGCTCGAAAAGGAACCTGCCACTGACGGCATCATCAACGCGCACGCCGACGGCCACGCAGGGCTCGGATTAGGCTTCTTTATCGCCAAAACGCTCATTGAACGGATCGGCGGCGGAATGAGCTTTGGCAACAAGCCGGGTGGCGGCGCCATCGTCCACGTAACTTTCCCGCGAAAGAGCCTTGAGAACCGTTCTATTTCAAGAGGATAACAGCCATACTCGGGCTGGCACGAACCTTAGCCGCCTTCTATATTCCTGCCGGCCGAAACCTGCATTCATTGCCCAAGAGACGAGGAACGCCCGTGGCGCTGTCAGCTGAAGGATTGCCCGACAAGAGTCTTCTTATTGTCGATGACGACGCGCCGTTTCGTCTCCGCCTTGCCCGCGCGATGGAAGCACGTGGCTTTATTGTGTCGACTGCGGAGACTGTTGATGAAGCTCTCGCCATTTCGCGCAAAGCCCCTCCGGCGTTCGCCGTCGTAGATTTGAGGCTCGGCCAATCCGGCAACGGACTCGATCTGGTTGAAATGCTCCATCAAGCTCGGCCCGATGCCCGCGTGATCATGTTGACCGGTTACGGCAACATTGCCACCGCGGTTGCTGCGGTGAAGCACGGCGCCATCGACTATCTCTCGAAACCCGCCGATGCCGACGACGTCGCGAACGCGCTGCTCGCGCATGCAAATGCCAAGCCCGCTCCGCCTGAAAATCCAATGTCGGCCGACCGCGTGCGTTGGGAACACATTCAACGCGTCTACGAACTCTGCGGTCAAAACGTGTCCGAAACGGCGCGCCGATTGAACATGCATCGCAGAACGCTTCAGCGCATCCTCGCCAAGCGTTCCCCCAAATAGCTTAGCCGGACGTTTTCGCTTTCCCGTCCATACGCTGAATCGTGCTGGTGGTGCTTTGTCCGGGAACGAGGTCGGCGAGAACGACCCGCCCACCGTGGGACGCCACAAATTCCGCCCCCACCACCGCATCGAGCTTGTAGTCCGCACCCTTGATCAAAACGCCGGGCTTGATCGCCTCGATTAATTTAAGGGGCGTGTCGTCGTCGAACAGGACCACCGCATCCACCATTCCAAGTGCCGCCAGAACGATCGCGCGCGCCATCTCGGAATTGACCGGACGATCATCCCCTTTGAGCCGCTTTACGGATGCGTCGGTATTTAGCCCGACAATTAGCCTGTCGCAAGTTGCACGCGCCTGCGTCAGCAAAGCCACGTGCCCGGGATGCAAGAGATCGAAACACCCGTTGGTAAACCCAACTGACAAGCGTTTCTCTCGCCAGCCGGCCGCCGCCTCTGCTGCAGCATCGAAAGACATTACTTTGTCTTGCACGCTTTTCATCTCGGACGAACGCAAGACGCGAAGCAATTCATCGGCATGAACGACCGCCGTTCCGGCCTTACCCACCACGATTCCGGCACCGGCATTTGCAAGCGTCGCGGCGTCCGCCAAACTTCCGCCGGCCCCCAGAGTCAAAGCCAGTAGCGCTAGCACCGTATCGCCAGCTCCCGACACGTCGAACACTTCGCGCGCTTCGGTCGCCAAATGGACCGCGACCTTTCCGCGTTCGACGATCGTCATTCCTCGCTCTGATCTGGTGACTACTACCGCTTCAAGATCGAAATCCGCAATGAGTTTCACCGCAGCTACTTCGACCTCCGCATCCGTGGTCGCTGCCAAACGGGCGGCCGCGGAAAGCTCGCGCGCGTTGGGCGTTATCAGGCTCGCCCCGCGAAACGCTCCCAGATCGGTTGCCTTGGTGTCGACCACGACAGGCTTATGCGCCTTACGGGCGGCCGCGATCGCATGTGCGGCAATTGTCTTGCTCACCACGCCCTTTCCATAGTCCGAAATTACGAGAACGTGGGCGTCTTGAATCTCGCCGTCGATCATCTCGCACAGCCGCCGCTCGACGTCGCAATCCGGTGCCGCGGTCTCTTCCTGGTCGACACGCAGCAACTGCTGCGCATGCGCCACAAACCGCGTTTTCACCGTCGTCGGACGGCCGGGGATGACAATTAGATTGGCACTGATATTAGGCTGTTGAGCGATCAGGCCAGCGACGTCTCTGCCGGCAGCATCGTCACCCACGAACGCAATCAGTGACACCTGCGCTCCAAGCGATGTCGCATTGCGCACGACGTTGCCTGCACCACCCAGCATGCGACTTTCGCGACCAATCGTGAGCACGGGAATAGGCGCCTCAGGCGAGATGCGCTCGACCGCGCCATAGATAAAATGATCGAGCATGACATCGCCGACGCAAAGCAGCTTAACGCCTGCCATGCGCTCAATATGCCGAGGAAGAATGGCCCGATCGCTCATAAGCCTGATGTTGAGCATGACACGGCGCACCGATCAACGTGGGTCGGCACGATCGGTTAAGCGTTAAGGAGCAAACGGGTCAGACGCCCGGGCAAATCGCTCGGCCGCCGTGCGGGCAAATCGAATGAGCATGGATTTTCGCCTTGCCGCCGCGACTGGTGAATGGGGGGCTTCGCGGATCACCGCCGCGCCGAACCGGTCTCCGACGATTAAACCATGCGCTGCAGGCAGGGCCTCCAGCGGAAAGCTCTCCGGGACCGCGAAATAGTACAAGTCGCAGTACTCAAGATACTCTGGCCATTTCTCGTCCGCGCGCAGATCGGCAAGGCTCACCTTGATCTCAACTGCAGCGATCAGGCCGCTGTCCGAAATCGCCGCCACATCAAGACGCCGGCCCGTCGGCAGCGTGAACTCCATTAGAGGCGACAGGCCCCTCTGCAACAAAAGCCGGCAGACACCTCGCGCCAAATCGCCCGCCGCTCCCAACGGTTGTTCCGACTGCCGATCGCTGCCCGACGAAGACGTCACTGGATTGCGCGTGTTTGGTGGTCAAATCGCTTCAAGATCTAATAACACAATCGAGCGGACAACGATTGCACCCTCTGAATCATGGTTGGATAACAGCGGACGTCTCAGTCCAAAAAAAAAGGCGGCCACCCTGGCCGCCCTGAATTAAGTCGCCGGAATTGAAGGTTTACTCGGCGGCGGCCAACAGTACCGATCCAGTCTTCTTGGCGCCGAAATTCACAGTTTGGAGGAATTTGATCCCCTCTTCCGCGATGTCGTCCCCGATCATGTGATCTCCTTCGGCCCTGAGTTCATCCATGTCGACATACATCGAATAGAACGATTTTGTGCGATCGGTGATGATCCCAGCCTTCAGGAGTGTCTTGATCAAAACGCGAAAAATGTCGGTTCCCTCGCGCATACGCTCGCGGCGGTGCTCGTCGGTGATCGCTTCCATAAGCGACTCGTGTGCGGCCTTCCAATCGATGCCAACGCTCGCGTAAACCGATTTCATCTGTTCCGGATTGATCAAGTTGAACAGCAACGTTTGGAAGCAACTCGCGGCCCAATCCTCCACGATGTTCTGTTCTTCCTTGCTCAGTTTCGGAATCGTGCGATCGGCCCAAATCTTACCGAACTTGTGATGAAACGCCTCATCGGTCATCACAAGCTGGCACAAGCGCACGAGCAAGGGATCGCGTGACTTCGTATAGAGTGTCGCAAACGCACCCATCGCCAAGCCCTCGACCAACATTTGCATGCCGACGATCTTTTTATAGACCTCCGGTGCAAGTACGAGTTCCGTCAACAATGAACCGAGTGTAGGACCGACAGGCAGCGGCTTGCCCCAGCGGGCTTGGACGTAACGCGAGAAACCCGTCACGTGGCGTGCTTCTTCGCGCGCTTGGTTCGCCGCATATTCCTGTGCGCCTGGATCCCGCAGAATGTGACAGAGCGAAGCCGACAAAGACAGCGCACCCTGCTCGCCATGGAGGATCGACGATAAGATCCAACGCGCCGACTCGTTCGCGAACTTGACCTTTTGTTTGGACGTCAGCGACTCGCCAAATTTGGTTTGAAAAATGGGGAAGAATTCGTCGGGAAGAATTTGCTGTGTCTCGACATCGAAGGGTTCGGCGTAGTCGATGTATTTCTTGTCGAGCGGATCCCAAAAATGGTCATGGGTAGCCGAGATAATTTTGTCGAACGCCGTTGACCGCGCATTGTAGCGATCAACTTCCATCATTGACGCGAAGTCTTTAGGATCCAGCGCGTCATACGCGTTGTCCTTGGTAATCTGCTGAACGCTCATGCGCGGAACTCCTAGAAAGTAACGGACCCAATCACTGTCCATAAAAATGACGCATACGTCAACTTCAAATTGACGTTGCCGTCAGGATTGAGCGTAGCCCCAACACCGTTAGAGCAGCCTTAAGGGCGCATCCGGTATACTAAATACAATCATAGGTTGAATTATGGGCACCGGGACACCCTAAGTGCGGCTCAAGCTCCACAGTCGGATCGCGTAATCTATGAAACGCCCAGGTGCCAGTTCGCGCAATGTCACGAGTGTGTTAGAGGATTTACAAGGGTGAGAGACCGCACGCCAGATGTGGGCCATCCAAACGCAGGTTGCGCGCACTGGGGAGTGAGCGAAACCGGACGCGCTCTTAAAGGGGAGGAGACGCAAAATGTTCTGCCAAGTTGCACCGGCTCCGCCCGCACGTCGCGTCGGCCTCTATGCGTCGAAATATGCCAATTCTGAATTCGTCAGCACTCGTTCACTGCACGCCTCGCTGCGCGCTCGATCCGTTGGCGCTTAGTATCGCATTCAACAAATACGTACGCCACGAAGCGTGCGAAGGGAGTAAACGAGTCCAATGATCCGGTTTCTGGAAACGATCTTCTTCCGCGGCCGCGTGCTTATTCTGGCCATGATTGCGATAATCACAGTTGTCCTCGGTTACGAAGCGACCAAGCTTCGCATGGACGCAGGGTTTTATAAGGGCCTGCCGACCGGTCACGAGTATATCGCGACATTCCTGGAGTATCAGGATCGACTATTCGGCGCCAACCGCGTCATCATAGTCGTCCGAAACACCAAGGGCGACATCTGGAACAAAGAGTTCTTGAAGACTCTGAACGACGTTACGCAAGACGTCTTCTACTTGCCCGGTGTCGACCGCCGCACGGTGACGAGCCTCTGGACGCCGAACACGCGCATATTGGAAATCACCGAAGACGGCATTTCCGCGCGCGACGTCATTCCTGGGAAAATTACGCCCGACGAAATGGAAGGGCTCGCGATCAAGCAACTCAAGAACGACGTGTTGAAGGGTAACCTCGTCGGCCGCTTGGTCTCGAACGATTTCACCGCGTCGCTGATCGTCACGGAACTTCTCGAATACGATCCCGGTACGCAGCAGAAGCTCGACTACATCGATCTCGGCGAACAGCTTGAAAAGAAAATTCGTGGCAAGTTCGAAAAGGGCAACCTTGAGATCCACATAATCGGATTTGCAAAGAACATCTCCGACATTGCCAAGGGCGGCCTCGAAGCCACGCCGTTCTTCTTCGGCGGCGCGTTTCTTCTTACCGTATTGGCGGTCTACTTTTACTGCCGCAATTGGAAGCTGACATGGCTAACGGTCGGCTGCTCGCTGACGACCGTGATTTGGCAGTTCGGTTTGTTGACCGTTATGGGTTTCGGCCTCGATCCGCTGGCAATTCTCGTGCCGTTCCTAGTTTTCGCCATAGGAACCAGTCACGGTGTCCAGCAGCTCAACATGATCACCTCGGAGCTCTCATACGGCTCCACCCCGGAACAAGCAGCACGATCGAGTTTCCGCGGGCTCTTGATCCCGGGGTCGTTGTCGTTGATCACAGCCGTCGTGGGCTTTGCGGCACTCTACGTCGTGCCGATTCCGCAAATTCAAGAACTCGCGGTCACCGCGTCAATCGGTACGGCGCTCAAGCTCATCAGTAACCTGATCATGCTGCCTGTCATCGCATCGTACTTCACATTCGACGACGGCTATCGCGAACGGGTCTCGCGTGCCCGCGCCTCACGCTTGAAGTTCATGAAGCTCATGGGTGTTTTCGGAACACCCGCCGTCGCGTTTCCCATGACCATAGTGTTTCTGGGGCTCTTCGGTGGCGCGATATATCTCAGTAAAGACCGTCACGTCGGCGACCTGCATCCAGGCTCGCCCGAATTGCGTCCCGATGCGCGCTACAATATCGACGCTCGAATTATTTCTCAAAAATTCTCGGTCGGCCTTGACCTTCTCACGATCGTCGTAGAGACGCCGCCCCAAGCCTGCATCAACTACGCGTCGATGAACTATCTCAACGAGTTCAGCTGGTACATGCGCAACGTTGAAGGCGTGCGCGATGTACAAAGCGCAGCCTTCACCGCCAAGCAAATCTCAGCCGGCTGGAACGAAGGCAACTTGAAGTGGCGCGCCTTGCCGCGCAATACGTATGCTCTGGTTCAAGCGGTCGGCCCCATTCCATCGACGTCCGGGCTCATCGACTCGGATTGCACGTTGATGCCGCTGCAGGTGTTCCTCAACGACGGAAAAGCAACCACCATCCACCACGTCGTCGACGAAGTAAAAGTCTGGATGAAGACGCGCGGGTTCGACCCCGTCCTCTCTGCCGGCCGCAACAACGGCGACCGCATCATGCCGCCGCAGTTTTTGGCCGACGGAAAACCGCGCCGCGAATCTTCAAAATCCACCAGCACGTGGACGCTGAACCGCGAGCAGGTCCCCAATCTCGTTTACACGGCTCCCCAGCAGTTGAAAGCTGAAAAACAGGTATTCACGGTGAAGGGCTACGGTCCAGCACCCGCAGGCGATCTGCTCGGGCTCGTTGGCGACCCGATAAAGGGCGCCGAAGGTACAGTGGAAGTGACGCCAGGACCCGACGGCAAAGGCAACGTCGACCTTGCGTCCGTCATCAGCAAGCCGGAATTCGCGGCTGCAACGTTGTTCGTTCTAGATGGTGTGCCGGACTCCTTTACGATCCGCCTCGCATCCGGAAACTCGGGCGTCACGGCGGCTGTCAACGAAACCATTGAGAAATATGAGCAACCGTCAACGTTGATTGTGTACGCCATGGTGTTGTTCTTGACCTACATCACCTACTTCGATTGGCGTGCTGCGGTCGGTTGTATGCTGCCGCTCTTGTTCGCAACCTTCTTCGGCTACTTCTTCATGCTCGAGCTCGACATCGGCTTGAAAGTGTCGACATTGCCGGTGATAGTCTTGGTGGTGGGTGTCGGTGTCGACTACGCCTACTACATATACAATCGACTGCAGTACCATCTGTCGCAGGGCGCCAGCGTCACCGCCGCCTACCAAGAGACCATCTTGGAGACCGGCAACGGCGTGTTCTTTACGGCGCTAAATTTCGCCCTCGGCGTATCGACCTGGTCGTTCTCGCCGCTGAAGTTCCAAGCCGACATGGGAACCCTGCTGACGTTCATGTTCCTGACCAACATGGTCATGGCTTTGACAGCCCTGCCCGGCATTGCGGTGGTGCTCGACACACTTCTGCCGCGCAAGAAACTGCCCTATCCGGGTCCGGAGCCGGGAGGCCATTGGCATTAACTCTTTGCGGAACGAATTACGCACAAAGGGCCGGAGCAAACTCCGGCCCTTTGCCTTTTGTGGTCGGCGTGTCAGACTCCGTGGCATTCATTTCTTCGCGGAGCCTTGTCATGTTCGAGAACATCGTCGCGTACCTTGAGAAGCGCATCGAAGCGAACGCGATCAACCCGGACCCATTCGCCCGCCGCCAAGTCGCGGTCGCATCACTTCTCATCGAAGCCTCCCGCCTCGACGGCCACTATGACGCTGTCGAGCAAGGGACCGTGGTCCGCCTCTTGCGCGAGACGCTGAACCTGCCCGCAGATCAAGCCCGCGCGCTGCATGCCCTGGCATCTGAAAAGCAGGCAAAGACCTATGACAACTGGATTTTCTGCGAAGCGATCAAGAAAGGCTACGACATGGCCGAGCGCATCGAAATCGTTAAACATCTATGGGAAGTGGCGCTAGTGGACGGACAACTCCATCGAATGGAATCCATGATGATTGACCGTGTCGCAACCGAACTGGAACTCACCGCGACAGATGCAGCCGCGGCGAAAGCCGCCGCACTCGCCAAACGCTAGACCCCGATAAACGTCGCGATCTCCGACAGCTCCGCCCGGTCCGTTCGTAGCCGGTTGATAGGATGAGCGTCATCCATAGTGCCTATGCCCATGCCGCAAAACAGCATCAGTTCGGGCGGTATCGGTAAGAATTCGCCCAATGTCTTGTGCCAGATCGCCCACGCCTCCTGCGGACACGTATGTAAGCCGTGTTCGCGTGCGAGCAACATAATGGACTGCATGAACATGCCGAGATCGGCCCACTGGCCTTGCTGCATCTGCCGGTCGATCGCAAAAAACAACGCCGCTGGCGCCCCGAAGAACTCGAAATTCCGCGCGAAATTTAGCAGCCGGGCAAACTTGTCCTCGCGCGGCACATTGATGGACGCGTACATATCTTCGCCGCACTTGAACCGGCGGGCCTTGTAGGGCTCTTTCAACTCCGGCGGATAGATCTGATATTCGGTCCCCTCGCCGCGCGGACTTGCCGCCATCTTCTCCTTGATCAGCGCCTTGAACCTCGCCATGGGCTCGCCCGCTAAGACCCAGACATGCCACGGCTGAAGATTACCGCCCGATGGCGCGCGTTTGGCCGTCTCGAGAATCTGCCTTAGTACCTCGCCTGGCACTGGCGTATCCAAAAACGCGCGCGTTGTGATCCGCGAATTGATCGCGTCGGAAACCTTCATAAGCCTGTGTCCCGCTGAAAGCATCACCCTGACGAGCGAAGATTAGCCTCGCCTTGCCATAGCGTCGAGCACCTCAATCGCCGCCTGCCATGCCGCTAGGTCACCCTGCTCAAACGTCGAGATTGGCCACGGCCAAGGCATTGTCCTGAATGAACTCGCGACGCGGTTCGACAATATCGCCCATCAACTTCGAGAAAATATCGTCGGCCGTATCCGCGTGCGAGATGCGCACCTGCAGCAACGAGCGCGCGTTATCGTCCAGCGTTGTCTCCCACAACTGTTCGGGGTTCATCTCGCCGAGACCCTTGTACCGTTGCAACGTCAGCCCCTTCTGGCCCCACCCCAGAATGGCATCAACCAATTCGCTGGGGCTGCGCACGTCTTTGCTTTCATCGCCCCGCGTGATTTTAGCGCCTTGCGCATAAACCGCGTGAAGCTCTTTCGACCATTTATCAAGGCGCCGAGCATCGGCGGAGGCAACTAGCCCTGAATCCAGAACAACCTCCTCATCGACGCCGCGAACGCGCCGCTTGAACACCAGCCCTTCCGGGCGGGCCTCGCCTATCCATCCACGCTCAAGCTCGCCCGCGAAAATGTCGAGCCGTTCGGCAACCGTTTGTGCCGCGGCCGCGGCACGTGCCGCATCCGATAGTGTATCTGCGTTCAAAACACCGGCGATCGCAGCCTGCTCCACGACGAAAGCCGGATACTTGGCGGCCAGGCTTTGCACGGCTGATTTTGCTGTTCTGGCGAACTCCGCCAGCGCGCCAAGATCGGGGCCCGCCACCTGCTCGCCATTCGATAAAGTCAGCAATGCATCGCGCACGCCTTCCGCCATGACGAAAATTTCAAACTCGCGTTGGTCTTTCAGATAACGCTCGGACTTGCCGCGCGTGACCTTATAGAGAGGCGGCTGAGCGATGTAGATGTGTCCGCGCTCGATCAACTGCGGCATCTGGCGATAAAAGAACGTCAGCAGCAGCGTCCGAATATGAGCGCCATCGACGTCGGCGTCGGTCATGATGATGATCTTATGATAGCGCACCTTGTCCGGCGAAAATTCCTCGCGGCCAATCCCGGTGCCGAGCGCCGTGATTAGGTTCCCGATTTCGCTCGACGACAGCATCTTGTCGAAGCGCGCACGCTCGACATTCAAGATCTTGCCGCGCAGAGGCAGCACGGCTTGGTTCGCGCGGTTGCGTCCCTGCTTGGCGGAGCCGCCGGCGGAATCGCCTTCGACGATAAAGATCTCGCACTTCGCCGGATCGCGTTCCTGGCAATCGGCAAGTTTGCCGGGCAGGCCGGAGCCTTCGAACGCGCCTTTGCGCCGCGTCAATTCGCGAGCCTTCCGAGCTGCCTCGCGCGCGGCGGCAGCTTCTACGACCTTACCCACGACAGCTTTCGCTTCCGCCGGATGTTCTTCGAACCAGGTTGAAAGCGCTTCGTTGACCACGCCCTCCACCACCGGCCGAACTTCGGAGGAAACCAGCTTGTCCTTTGTCTGCGACGAGAATTTCGGATCCGGGACCTTCACCGACAACACGCACGTCAGCCCTTCCCGGCAATCGTCGCCGGTCAGTTGAACCTTTTCCTTCTTCGCCAAACTGCTTTCGTTTGCGTATCCGTTGACGACACGCGTCAATGCTCCGCGAAATCCGGCGAGATGCGTGCCGCCGTCGCGCTGCGGAATGTTGTTGGTGAAGCACAGCATGTTCTCGTGATAGCTGTCGTTCCACCACAGCGCGGCTTCTACGGTGATACCGTCGCGTTCGATCCTGATCATGACCGGCTTTGTAATCAACGGCGTCTTCGTCCGATCGAGATACCGCACGAACGCCTCGATCCCGCCATCGTAGTGCAACACCGTCTCTTTGCGCTCGACGCCGCGCGCGTCCGTGAACTTAATCGTTACGCCGGAGTTGAGAAAGGCAAGCTCGCGCAAGCGATGCTCAAGGGTCGCAAAATCGAACTCGGTCTTCGTGAAAGTCCCCGTCGACGGCAAGAACGTAACCTCGGTCCCGCGCTTGCCATTCGCGTCGCCGACCACTTTGAGCGGCGCCTCGGGATCGCCGTGACGAAAGCGGACGAAATGCTCCTTGCCGTCGCGCCAAATGCGAAGATCCAACCATTCCGAAAGCGCGTTGACGACCGACACTCCAACGCCATGAAGCCCGCCGGAAACCTTATAGGAATTCTGATCGAACTTACCCCCGGCATGCAGCTGGGTCATGATGACCTCGGCCGCCGACACGCCTTCGTCGTGCATGTCGGTCGGAATACCGCGACCGTTATCGTACACGGTGCACGACCCGTCGGCATTGAGGCTGACGACGACCTCCGAGGCGTGCCCGGCAAGCGTCTCGTCGATCGCATTGTCGACGACCTCATAGACCATATGGTGCAGGCCCGACCCGTCATCGGTATCGCCGATATACATGCCCGGCCGCTTGCGCACGGCATCAAGGCCCTTCAGCACCTTGATGCTGTCGGCGTCATAGGTGTTTTCGTCTCTAGGCGTATCTGACATTAGACTGATCCAATTCGTGTGATCTAGAGAGGACGGATCTGGCCGTCGGCAACGCGCCGAAACTGAGCTCTGCCGTCAAAAGCCGCAAATGCCGAAACGTCGGTACCGGTCATCCACGTTTGAATTTTAAGCGCTTCGATCTCATCGAAAAGCGCACGACGGCGCGTTTCATCGAGATGCGCCACGATCTCATCCAACAGAAGCACCGGCGCTTCGGGCGCGCCGGGCGCCGGCAATGCCGCGCTAGCCAATATCAGCCGGATCAACAGTGCCTTTTGCTCTCCGGTCGAACTCGCCTGCGCCTCGCGCCCCTTCTCGTGATGCCGCACCACAAAATCCGTCAGATGCGGCCCCACGCTTGTCCGCCCGCTATCCGCATCGATCGAGCGCGATCGACCAAGCGTCGCCGCAAATTCGTCCTCGACCTCGACAGCGGGAGATCGTAACAGCGAACCTTCTATATCGCCCGCCACCGCGATGATCGCACGCGGAAACGCCGAAGCGCGCTGCTCGTCCATCGCGCGCATCAGACTTTGCACGCCAGCAAGCCTCGACGCCGCAACGGAAACGGCGTGCTCGGCCATGGTACGCTCTAGTGCGGTCAGCCACGCCGCCTGCGCTCCCGACCGCACCGCGCTAAGCCGTTCGCGCATTGCAATTTCGTAGGCACCCCAACGTCGCGCATGGGCTGGGTCGAAACTCGCAATGAGACGATCGAGAAACCGCCGCCGCTCGGAAACGCCGTCGATAAACAAGCGGTCCATCGCCGGCGTCAGCCAGATCAACCGGATGCGTTCCGCCAATTGTGCGGGGTTTGATAAAGTCACGCCGTCCACGCGCACCGCGCGCTTCGTCGTGCCGGCACTATCGCCACCCGGCATGTATCCGACACCAAGTTGGGTCTCCCCCGCCGGTACCGTCAGCGTGGCCGACACGGCCCACGGCCGATGCGTTTCATCGCCGGGCAAGTGTCGCGCCAAATCGTTCAGTTTCACGCTGCGCAACCCCCGCCCGGGAGCAAGCATCGAAAGCGCCTCTAGCACGTTCGTTTTTCCCGCGCCGTTCGGTCCGGTCAACACCACGTGTTGCGCCTCGACTTTCAAATCCAACATACCGTAAGAGCGGAAATTCGTCAGCATCAGACGTGTTACCGCGACGCGCGCCTTGACCTGCGCCGCCACCTGCACCATCTGCCCCCCGGCACTCATTTCCGCATGAACTCTTGCAAGGCCTAAACGCGCATCG
Source organism: Alphaproteobacteria bacterium (assembly GCA_021413465.1). Lineage (GTDB taxonomy): Bacteria > Pseudomonadota > Alphaproteobacteria > Micropepsales > Micropepsaceae > SZUA-430. The sequence goes on from JAIOQG010000380.1 coordinate 14,678, forward strand.
GCATCAAAACGTACAGTGCGGCGTCGCCGTCGCTGTCCCGTACCAGTGTCGGCGATCCGGCATCCGAGAACATAAAGATCGCTTTGCTGCCTTCGACGCGCTCAAGAATGTCCATGATATATCGCGCGTTGAATCCGATCTCGATCGGCGTCGAATTATACTCGATGAGCAATTCTTCCGTCGCCGTTCCCGCTTCCGGACTGACGACCGACAAAATCAGGCGCCCCTTCTCCAGGTTCAACTTCACCGCCCGCGACTTCTCCGTCGAAACGGTCGACACGCGATCGACCGCTTCCTTCAACTCGTCGCGAACAACCTCAAGCATCTTATCGTTACCGGAAGGAATAACCCGCTGGTACTCTGGGAACGTTCCGTCGATCAGCTTGGATGTCAAAGTCACAGCACCCAATGCGAACTTGATCTTCGTGTCCGAGATCGAAATTTCGACGGCATCGTCGAAATCTTCGAGCAGCTTCCGCACCTCGTTTACGGTCTTCCGCGGAATGATAATGCCCGGAATTTCCGTGGAGCCCTTCGGCGCGGCAATCTCGAAGCGAGCCAAGCGGTGACCGTCGGTTGCAACCGCGCGCAAAAACGTTTTGCTCTTTTCCGGTTGAGCATGGAGATAGATGCCGTTCAGATAATAGCGCGTCTCTTCCGTCGAAACCGCGAAACGCGTCTTATCGATAAGCTCCGCAAGCTCGGCTGACGGAAGCAGAAATTTGTGCGGCAGCGTTCCCGACGCCATCGATGGAAAATCTTCGCGCGGCAAGGCCTGCAACTGAAACTTCGATCGGCCCGCCGAAAGCGTCAGCCGTCCATCGCTCTCGCCGAACTCGAGCTGGACTTGCGCCCCGTCCGGAAGCTTTCGAACGATGTCATAGAGCGTGTGCGCCGAAGCCGTCGTCGCTCCGCCGCGCACCACGTCCGCAGACACCGACTCCACGACTTCGATGTCGAGGTCGGTCGCAGTCAGCGACAGCTTTCCCTTATCGGCATGCAGCAAGACATTGGAAAGAATCGGGATTGTATTGCGTCGTTCCACAACGCTCTGCACGTGGTTCAAAGCTTTAAGAAGGCTCGCCCGTTCGATTGTGATCCGCATACGAAGTCCGAATGAAGCGTGGGGGTGAAAACGAAATTTGACCGGGCCAAATGCGCCATCCGGTCGAGGGAACGCCCGGACGCCGGCAACCACGGCGACGCAAGCTCGCACTATAGCGAAGAACGGCGCCCCAAGGGAATAGGAATCCACCCGGGAGCGCCGCTTGTATTCACTTCATATCATATTGAAATATATGAAGATTATCCCATTAACCTTGAGCGGGCTCGCCCTCGGCATTTGCACTCGGCTTTGCAATCGTGACCGAAGCTTCGATCGGCCAATTTCGGATCGACAGCCGGAGCCGCTCGACCTCTTCTCCGAACGCCGGATCGAGCCCGGTCAGACGCTGAATGGTTTCGACCGCGTGCATGACCGTCGTATGATCGCGATTGCCGAACCGACGTCCGATTTCCGGATATGACCGCGGGGTGAGTTGACGGGCCAAGTGCATCGCGATTTGACGCGGCCGCACGATCGATCTCGACCGGTTGGGGCTCTCCAAGTCCGAGACTTTCAACCCGAAATGGTCGGCCGTTTTCTTTTTGATCTCTTCGATCGTAACGCGACGATCATAAGCGCGCAAGAAATCGGCAAGCCAAAGATTGAGGCTATCGATCGTGATGGCACGCGCACCGTCGCCGCTCTGCGTGACGACGCGATTCAAAGCGCCTTCAAGCTCTCTAGTATTGGTGGCGATGCGCTGCGCCATAAAATGCGCAGCTTCCGTATTCAGCACGAACCCAGGACGCTCCCGCGACACGACGCGCGCCTTCGCCTCAAGAATGGCGAGACGGAGTTCGAAATCCGTCGGCGCAATTTCAATCGATGCTCCCTTCAAAAGGCGCGAACGAGCGCGATCCGAAATATTCTCGAACAACGACGGCGAACGGTCGGCGGACAAAATAATTTGCTTCTGATTGTCGCTAAGCCAATCGAGCGCGGCCAACAACTCTTCCTGCGTCGCTTCCTTGCCCAGAACAAAGTGCAGGTCGTCGACAAGAAGCAGATCGACGTTGCGCATTTGGTTTTTGAAGGCGATCGTCTCGTTTGCCTTCAACGCCGTAACGAACATGCGCATAAATGTCTCGGCAGTGATCAAGAGCACCCGCAAATTGGGGTCCTGCTGCAGCTTACGCCAAGCGATCGCGTGCATAAGATGCGTTTTGCCCAAGCCGGTGGGGCCATAAAGAAACAGCGGGTTGCTGACCGGTTGGTCGGCACCGGCCGTGCGCTTCGACTCTTGAAACGCCACCTGGTTCGATTTGCCGACGACAAAGTTATCGAACGTGTAATTGCGATTGAGCGGCGTAGAGCCCGGGACCAGAACGGGGTCGGCGGAAGGCATCGCGACAAGACTTTCAAGCGTCGTCGCACGTGCGCTCACCGCCGCCGCCTGCGCGACAACGCGCGGTTTGGCTTCAACGATGAAGTCGACGGCTCCAAGACCCGGCGCCAAGTCGGCAATCAAATTGGCGATGCGCTCGCCATGGCTCTCAACGACCTTGTCGCGCTCGAACCGGCTTGTGCATGCGATAACGACACGCTCGCCATCGGCCGAAATGATGCGCATTGGATCTATCCAATATTGAAACCGCTGCGCGCCCAACTCGACCTTCAGCAACTCGCGGACGCGGTGCCAAATTTGTTCGATCTTCTCGTTTCCAGTGGGTGTCGCTTCTTGAGAGGTCATTCTTTTTATCCCTTTTTTTGCCTTGCGCTTTTTGCCCCGGCCGTATTCAGCAAATGACGACAATCACCAACCAAAACGCACGACCAAATTCCGACCCATTCCTTGTTGAGCGCCGCCCCCCAATCACACGCGGCCGAAGCCGCTCGCGCTCAACACCACTCAACTCAACTGTGCAACGCCGTGAAAATAGACGGCGGACTCGCACTCAGCACCCCAAACCATCGACTCGGATTTCCCTTAGAATCCAACGCTTACGTCTGAACCCAAGGAAGGCCGCTGGACTTCCATCCACCGGTCTCCCCGCGATGTCGCTCGGCATTCAGATCGCCTTCAAAGCCGCCGGCAACATTGAAACACTTCACATACCCCGCAGCCGTCATCGCGACGGCGGCCGACTGGCTTCGAGCGCCGGATCTGCAAAGAAACGCGACGGGCGTCTCGAACGTCGCGCCGGCGGCCTTTAGCCGCTCGGCCACTACCGTCTCAAACTGAGGATTGCGCGCCATCCCAGGATATGTCTGCCACTCCGCTAGAATGACCGCACGCCCCAACTTCGATGTGTCGGGCACACCGACGAAACTCCACTCTGCGACCGTACGCACATCGACCAGCTGCGCCTTAGCATCGCCCTGAAGAAGGCCCCAAGCCTCCGATGGAGAAATGTTTCCGGCATAAGCCATGCGCGCACGAACCCTTTGTTCGGAGACAAAAATTCTCCGGCCGCAACTTGAAGTCACGGAGAAGTGCAGTAGGAAATTTCAGAAAACTACGCGCCGCGAGCGGGCGAACGGATCTAGAAGATACTGAAGTTCGGTGAGCCCAGCGACTTAAGAACCGCACCGCGCCCTAAACTCATCTTCTTATTCATTGATCGGCGTCCCAATGTTCATCTTGAATTTACCATATTCAAAGGATCACTCGCGCACAAGTAGACCAGACACGGAACATTACAAAAATCGTAGCACATCGTGCGCATTACGAACTTTTCACGAAGCAATTACGACGACGACGCGGAACCGGGGAAACACGCGCCTGGCATCAAAAAAGCCAGGTAAATACTCGCTCATCGAACAAATTAGAATCGGTCACCACGCCCGTCAATGTGGCAGCTCGATCAATGATCTGTAGACGGAAGATGTCACTTCGACGACGGAGGCGGATTCACAAGAGGCGCACAGTGTGCGCTCAAAATCGGCGCCGAAACGCTCCGTATCATTAAATATAGTTTACGCTATTCGCAGGAGAGTTATGAATTACTTCGAAAGCGCTTTCACGCGCTTCGTAAGACGCGACACTTTACGTGCCGCCGCGCGCTTGTGCATGATGCGCTTGTTGGCGCCGCGAATAAGTTCGGGCTGAGCCGCACGCAACGCTTCGATAGCGGCCTTGCTGTCGCCGCTGGCAATCGCCTCTTCCACCTTGCGGACAGAGGTGCGAACCCGGCTCTTGCGCGCAGTATTTACGGCCTCTTTGCGCTTCGCCTTGCGCGCGGCCTTTGCTGCGGAGCGGATATTCGCCATTGGGTATTGTCCTTCGGAAGTTCTTGCAGTGTTGCCTTAAGGCGGCGGTTTATAGACGCGGCGCGCGCCAAGCGTCAACCGGGAATTGCTGCCTGCGTCAGCGGTGCTCGAATTTGGCTTTCCGCTTCTCGATGAACGCCGACATCCCCTCTTTTTGATCGGCTGTAGCAAACATCGAATGGAACAAACGGCGCTCGAAACGCACACCTTCAGCCAAACTTGTCTCGTAAGAGCGATTCACCGACTCTTTTGCCATCATCACAATAGGCAATGACAGTTCCGCTATCGCCTCGGCCGTTTTCATGGCGTCGTTGAGCAATTCCGCAACTGGCACGACCCGCGAGACCAGCCCCGAACGTTCGGCTTCCGCCGCATCCATCATCCGTCCGGTCAAACACATTTCCATCGCTTTTGATTTTCCCACGAAACGTGTGAGACGCTGCGTACCGCCCGACCCTGGCATCACGCCCAGTTTAATTTCTGGTTGGCCGAACTTTGCATTGTCCGCGGCAATGATGAAGTCGCACATCATCGCAAGTTCGCAGCCGCCGCCGAGCGCAAATCCGGCAACCGCGGCAATCACAGGCTTGCGACACCGGGTCACGCGTTCCCAATTGCGGGTGATAAAATCCTCGCCGAAGGCATCCATATAGGACTTGGGCTGCATCTCCTTAATGTCGGCGCCTGCGGCAAACGCTTTCTCGGATCCCGTAATGACGATGCAGCGAATGGCGCTATCGGCTTCGGCCTGATCGAGCGCGACACCCATCTCATCGACAAGCTGACCATTCAGAGCATTGAGCGCTTGCGGCCGGTTCAGTGTGATGAGCCGCACCGCGCCGCGCGTTTCTGTCAAAATCGTTTGAAAAGTCATGGACCGCGCCTCTGCAAATTGTGCCGAACGGTTTAGCGCATCAAAAGCCACGGAGCTAGCGCTGACATTTCCCGCAGTAAAATGTGGAGCGCCCCGCTTGCACAATCCGCTCGACCGTGCCGCCGCAACTCTTTGTCACACAAGCCTGCCCCTCCCGGTCGTAAACGGAGAACGACTTCTGAAAATACCCGAGTGCGCCGTCGGTGTGTTTGTAATCTCGCAACGTCGACCCTCCTGCTCTGATCGCCTCTTGCAGCACCTTCTTGATCGCAGGCACCAGCCGCTGCGTGCGCGCACCAGCCACGGTCGATGCATCTCGCTTCGGCGAAATGCCCGCGCGTAACAACGCCTCGCATACGTATATGTTTCCAAGACCCGCCACGACGCGCTGATCGAGCAATGCCGACTTGATCGGCGTGCGCTTCCCCGCGAGCGCCACGCTCAGCGCATCCGGCGAGAAAGCGGCGGACAAAGGCTCCGGACCGATGCCCGAAAGTAGCTTGTGTTCGTTCGCCGTCGCCGAGTCGAGCAACGTCATCAAACCAAAGCGCCGGTGATCTGTGTAAATGACACGGTCGCCGGTATCTGTGTCGAACACGATATGGTCGTGCGGTCCCAGCACGGATTGAACGTCGGGCGTTTTGTGTCGGAATTTGCCGAGTTGCCGGCCTTGAACCGTGAACCGGCCGGACATACCCAAATGAATGAGCAAAATCTCGTCGCCGTCGAGGTGGGCCAAAATGTACTTGGCCCGCCGCGTCAGTTTTTCGACGCGTCGTCCCGTTAACCGTTCAGCAAACCCTTTCGGCAGAGGAATGCGCAAATCGGGCCTTCGCGCGCTAACGCTTGCCAATATTCGCCCTTCGAGCACGGGAGCGAGCCCTTTTCGGACCGTTTCGACCTCGGGAAGTTCCGGCATGGGACGCTGTGTAACGTAGCTCAAGGGATTTGCGAGCATTATGTTGAAGCTAAGGCTCGATATCAAAACATGAGCGACGAACAACGCATGGTCTCGTTCGGCTTCCGCGAAGTGGCGGAGGAGGAAAAATCGCGTCTGGTCGGCCGAGTGTTCAGCAATGTCGCTCGCCGCTACGACATCATGAACGATCTGATGTCGCTGGGTATCCACCGCATCTGGAAACAAGCCCTGCTGGATTGGCTCGCCCCCGGCCCCGACACCCAACTGCTCGACGTTGCCGGAGGCACCGGCGACATCGCGTTTCGTTTCCTGGACCGTTTGGCCGCTCAGAATGGGCAAGCGCGCGCAAGTGTGTGCGATATCAACCCCGAAATGCTAGCGGTCGGCCGCGCTCGCGCGCAAGAACGCGGCTGCCTCGACCGCGTTGCATTTGGGTGCGGCGACGCCGAGATCCTGCCGTTTCCAGATGCGCGTTTTGACGCTTATACGATTGCCTTCGGAATTCGAAACGTCACCCACATCGATCGCGCGCTCGCTGAAGCTTTTCGCGTCTTGAAACCGGGCGGTCGCTTTTTGTGCTTAGAGTTCTCGAATGTCGACAATCCGATACTAGAGCGCCTTTACGACCTGTGGTCGTTCAACGCCATTCCAGCGATTGGGCAAGCCGTCGCCAACGATCGCGCGTCGTACGAGTATTTGGTTGAGAGCATCCGCCGCTTTCCGCCGCAAAAATCATTCGCCGGCATGATCGCCGCCGCCGGCTTCAAGCAGGTGAAATGGCGCGACCTATCAGCCGGCATCGTCGCGATGCATTCCGGGTGGAAATTTTAGGGTGTTTCGCGCCCTCTCCATGACCCGGCGTTTAATCCGTGCGGCGCGGGTGCTCGGCACGCACGGCGTGCTTCCCCCGCCGGAATGGGCGACCCTCGCACCGCCGCAGCTTAGGCTCTTGTCCTTTGTCTTCCGCAAATCGAAGGGGGAAATGCAGGGTCGCACTGGCCAACGCCTCGCGCGCGCCCTCACCAAACTTGGGCCGTCCTACATCAAGGCCGGGCAATTCCTTGCCACCCGACCAGACGTAATCGGCGTCGAAATCGCACGCGACCTGTCCGAGTTGCAGGACCGGATGCCGCCTTTTCCGCTCAGCGACGCCCGCCGCATCTTGTCCGAAAACCTGGATGCATCGACCGTGGCTTCGATCGGTGAGATCGGTGAAGCGGTCGCCGCGGCATCCATAGCTCAAGTCCACAAAATCTCGTTGCACCGAACCAGCGACACCGCTGCGCCGCAATACCTCGCCTTGAAAATACTGCGCCCCACCGTCGAACAGGAATTCGCGCAAGAGTTGGAAGCGTTTGCTTGGGCGGCAGGGTGGGCGGAGCGCTTTGACCCCGAAATGCGCAGGCTCAAGCCCACGGCGCTCGTCGCCACCTTGGCCCGCTCGGTGGCGATCGAAATGGATCTGCGGTTAGAAGCAGCCGCCGCGGTCGAATTGGCCGCGAACACAACCAAGGATGCCGACTTCCGCGTTCCCACAGTGGACTGGGATCTGACCACTCAACGCACGCTGGCAACGGAATGGATCGATGCGACTCCGCTCAAAGATCGCGAGGCGCTAGTCGTCAAGGGTCACGACTTGAAGCGGCTGGGAACAAGCGTCATTCAGAATTTCCTGAAACACGCACTGCGCGACGGTTTTTTTCACGCCGACATGCACCCCGGCAACCTCTTCGTTGATGCCCAGGGTCGCCTGGTGGCTGTCGACTTCGGCATCATGGGACGGCTCGATCCGATCGCGCGCCGCTTCATGGCAGAAACGTTGGGCGGATTCCTCGCCCGCGATTACCGCCGGGTAGCCGAGATCCACTTACAAATCGGCTTTGTCCCCTCGCGCCACTCCGTCGACGATTTTGCCCAGGCTTTGCGCGCCATCGGTGAGCCGATCTTTGGCCGGCCCGCAAGCAACGTCTCGATGGCACGCTTGCTGTCGCAGCTTTTCGAAGTCACGCGCATGTTCGACATGGAGATGCAGCCTCAACTGGTCATGTTGCAAAAAACGATGGTCGTGGTCGAAGGCGTCGCGCGCCAACTCGATCCTCAGCACTCCATGTGGGAATCGGCCCGTCCTGTCGTCGAGCAATGGATGTTCGACCAAGTGGGTCCGCAAGCGCGCCTGAATCAAGCCGCCGAAGGTATGTCGACGATCGGTCGCGCGATCGCGGCGCTGCCCGAAGTACTGCGCAACGCCGAGCAGATCGGTGCCATGCTGTCGACGAACGGAATCAAGTTACACCCTGAAACGGCGCAAGCCATTGCGGCCGCCGAGACCAAACGAACGGCTCATGTGCGGGTAGCCGTGTGGATCGGTGCGTTGGCGCTTGCTGTTTTGGCCGTCGCCCAGCTCTAAGGGCCAATAAGAATCAATAGGTTACCGAAAAGTCGCCATCACAGAAAGTTTTTACACCCCTTGCCGTTATATAGTGTAATTTCCATATCTGAGGCTGAAATAGGGACGTCCGGTGATCAACGGCAAGCGCATTCTGCTCATAATTGGCGGCGGCATCGCGGCCTATAAGAGCCTCGAACTCATTCGCCGCCTGCGCGAACGCGGTGCCAGTGTGCGCGCCATCCTCACCCCTGCGGCGGGCCATTTCGTCACGCCGTTATCCGTCTCCAGCCTCTCCGGCGAAAAAGTGTTCCAAGATCTCTTTAGCCTGACCGACGAGGCGGAGATGGGCCACATCCAACTGTCGCGCGATGCCGATCTCTTGGTCGTGGCGCCAGCAACCGCTGATCTGATCGCCAAGATTGCTCAAGGGCGAGCCGACGATCTCGCATCGACGGCTCTGCTCGCCACCGACAAGCCTGTCCTCATCGCGCCTGCAATGAACGTGCGCATGTGGTTGCATCAAGCCACCCAACGAAACATTGCCCAGATCGTGAGCGATGGCGTGACGTGCATCGGACCGAATGACGGCGACATGGCGTGCGGCGAATTCGGGCCCGGACGAATGGCCGAACCTTCGGAAATTGTCGCTGCGATCGAAGCCCGCTGCGCGACCGCAAGCGTCGATCAGCCGCTCTCCGGAATCCGCGCGCTAGTTACGGCAGGTCCGACACACGAGCCCAT
>JAIOQG010000381.1 GCA_021413465.1 Alphaproteobacteria bacterium
GAATTCGTGCCCGCCCCCACGCCCAATCAGTGGCGCGCCAAAGCCGACGCGGACCCCTATAGCGGCGGCATTCTCTATTGGGCCCGCCTCGACGGTTCGGGCCTCGTCGTCTCAAGCTTTACGATCAACCCGGAAGGCCAACCGGAATTCCAAACCTACCGGCGCCGCATCGTCGGTCCCGAGATGAAGCTCGAATTCTCGAACGTCAAAGACGGCAAATTCGTCCGCACCGTCAAAGGCAGCCTGCGCAAACTCAAAACGCACTAGAGCGCATTCGAGTGCTCTGGTCGGAACCGAAATGACACCCTTGATTCCGCCTCCCCCTTGCGGGAAGGCCAGCAAAAGCGAGCGTGAGCGCGTTCTCGCTAGCCTCCGGCAAGGGGGAGGCAGATGCAAATCATCCGAGTTCCGATTCGAGCAAACGCGAGCTAAGACTCGACCCGCACCAGCAACGCCGTCGCATCGTCGCTCTTCTTCATGCGCGGATAGCGCGCGCCTTCGGGATCGTCGCCTTCGATGTGACGCAATTCGCGCGCCAAAACCTGCAGGCCGATGGTCTGCGCCGTCGCAATAAGTTCGCGATCGCCGTAGCGATGATAATCCTCGCTCAACGCATAAAACCCGTCCGTGGTCAGCAACACCGTTGCCGGACCCTTCAATTCGATGGATGTCATAGTCGCGTTGGCGCCGACGGCGGGATCGGCTCCCAACAGCCAAAACCCGCTGGGCGTATTGACCGTATCGCGCACGCGCCGCAGATCGTCCAGCACGGTTTCCCGCATCGCGGCGACGCCGATACCCTTACGCGCCGCGATCACTTTCGCCGCAAGCTTGGACTCGAAGGCTCCGCGCGAAGGATTGGTGCCAAAATTATGAACGTGGTCGTCGTCGGTTTCGACCAGAACGCGGCTGTCGCCCACATAGGCGATGTTAAGCCGCCCATCCGCCACGCTAATGACACTGAGCGTTGTCCAAGGCAGCTCGTAGCGCGCAGCAGGTGGCCGCAACCGGTCCCGCTCGAACCGCGCTTGAATGTCCTGCGCCACAGTCGTGATCAGCTTGCGCAAATCGCCGGCCATTTCCGTCCCGTGCTGCAGCAACAGATCGCGCGCCAAATGCGACACCCAAGCCGCATCGCTCTTTCCGGCCAGCAGCGGCGTATCGCCAACGCCCGTCACGCCATCGAGCACGAACGCGATATGGGCATTCGCGCCCAGCGCGTCTTCGTTCTCGCGCTCGGGCGTGCCCGGGATGCTCAACCCTTCGATAACTTGAATATGTGCCATCAGGTGGGAAGCTCAAATGTGGTCGATCCGTGCAGCGGAACCTGATCCCATCATGCGGTCAAGTCTGTGATGTCCGCACGCAAGCGTTCAAGAAAGCGCGCCGGACGCGGCACGAAGCTCAGACAGTGGCTTGAACCACGGCCTTCAAACGCTCAGCCAGCGAAAGCCGGTCGTCGGTAAAGTCGCTATCGATCCACCACTCTTCGACCTCGCTCAAAACGCGCCCGACCAACGGCCCGTGCGGAACGCCCGCCGACATCACGTCGCCGCCCGACATCGGCAAAACCGGCCGCACCCAGCCATCGGCAAGCGCCAACAGCGTGCGCCACTGGATCCCATTCGAGGCCTTTGCGTCCTCGGCCCATCTAAACCGCACGAGGTCCTTGAACCGCTCCGCGCCGTAGCGATAGAGCGCGCGCCGCACTTCGCGAATCGACATATAGGAAACGATTTTCACCGGCGTCGTCATCATCGCGATAAGCCGGTCGCGGTCGTCGTTCGACAGACGCCACCGCCGCGCAACATCAAGCGCATGCCCTTCGTCCGAGATGAGAGAGCCCAAACGCAACAATTCGTCCGGTGCAAAAAAATTGTCGCCGTCCACCCTACACAGCGCCTGAAACCGCTCGAACATCAGCTCACCGGGCAGCACCTCGCCCAACACGCCCGACGCCGCCATCGACCGCAAAACGGGTACGGGCGCATCGGCCGCCAACAAGCGCAACATTTCCTTTTGAATGCGCTCGCCCGACAGCGTCTTGAGTTGCCCCTTGGCAAGCGCCGAGGCCGTCAGCCCGTCTGCATCGATATCGCCATGCCCATAGAGCGCGTGAAACCGGAACAGACGCAGGACGCGCAAATAGTCTTCCGCGATCCGCGCCGCCGGGTCGCCGATAAAACGCACACGCCGTGCGTTCAAATCCGCAATGCCGCCGACATAGTCGAACACTTGCCCCGACACATCGGCATAGAGCGCGTTCATGGTGAAATCGCGCCGCTGCGCGTCTTCCTTCCAATCGCGCGAAAAGGCGACCGTGGCGCGCCGCCCGTCCGTCGACACGTCGCTTCTCAACGTCGTAATTTCGAACGGCTTCGACTGAGAGATCGCCGTCACCGTCCCGTGCTCGATTCCCGTTGCGATCACGCGCAAACCGGCGGTTTCCATGCGTCGCATCACGTCTTGGGGCGGTGTCGGCGTTGCGATATCGATGTCCTCGACCGCAACCCCCATCAGCGCATTGCGCACGCAACCGCCGACAAAGCGCGCTTCGCCGCCGTCGACGGTCAGCGCGTCCATCACCGCCCGCGTCTCCGGCGCGTTCAACCAAATCTCGTGCTTGATCGTCGGAAGTGGCGCCATGACGTTCAGCCGTAAAGCCTCTCGTAGAGATTGATCAAAATGCCGGCCGTCGCGCCCCAAATGTAATGGCCGTCATAAGTCATGCCATAGAACCGCCGCTCGCGCCCTTGCCAGGTCGCGGTCCGCGGTTCGTGGTTCTTCGGGTCCATCAGAAAGGCGAGCGGCACTTCGAACGCCTCCGCCACTTCCGACTTGTCGATTTTAAGTTCGAATCCTTCCCGCACGAGACCCACGAACGGATGGATCGCAAACCCCGTTCCGGTTTCATAGCGATCGAGCGCGCCGCGCACATCGACGAACATGCGGTCGAGCCCGACCTCTTCTTCCGTCTCGCGCAAGGCTGCCGCGACGGCGTCCGCGTCGTCTTCATGGAAGCGTCCGCCGGGAAAGCTCACCTGCCCCGCGTGCCGCGCCAAATGATCGGCGCGTCGCGTGAACAGGACGCGCATGGCACCCGGCCGTTCGATGATCGGAATGAGCACCGCCGCCGGCTTGAGCACGCGCTCGCCTTCATGGTCGCGCGTGTTGGGATTAAGATCGAAATCGCCGCGCGTCGGCAGAGCCGGCAAAGCGAACTGAAGCCCGCGCAGCGTAAGCCGCTGGGCCAACCGTTCGCGCAAATCGCTTTCGTCCATGGTTTGCGTCAATGTCATGCGTCGGGCGACCCCAGTGAAAAGAAAACGCCGCCGCTCCAAACGCCAAGTTCGCGCCCGGCAGGGGTCGCGCGCTCTTCGGCCAGTCCCACAAGCTCATAGAACACCGGCCGCGCAATCCGCGCCTCAAGCCCGCCGCGCACGTGTATATAAGGTCGAGGCTCGCGCTCTGTCCCGATATGATCCACCCGCATCGCATGATCCGGGCCGGCCGTCACCCTGTCGCCGACATTGGTCATGAAGTCGAGCTGCTGCACAGGCCCGCCACTTGTCGCATCGACACGTACCGCGATGAAGGGCGCGTCCTCAACCTTAAGACCCACCTTCTCGACTGGCGTCACCAGAACGTAGCTGCCGTCGCTTTCGCGGCGCAAAATTGTCGAGAACAATCGCACCAAGGCCGGGCGTCCGATCGGCGTGCCCAGATAGAACCATGTGCCATCAACCGCGATGCGCATATCGATGTCGCCGCAGAACGGCGGATTCCACTTCTCCACCGGCGGCAACTTGTGCGTGTGGGCACTCTCGGACTGAATTTCGGCCAAGCCGCGCAAGATGTCGGGGGCTGGCGCCCCCCAATGCATCGGATCTGGTGCGGAACTGGACATGGAAAACGCAATGACCTGGCGCGTGCGTTGCACGCAAGTGTGGGCGTCGTCGCGAGTGTTAACACCCACGATCAACATTCGTTGAGAATAGGAACTTAAGCAGCTCTGTCCAAGCCGTCAGATTGGCTATAAACCAAAAACCAGCCGCCGCCGTGAAAATGCCCACAAAGTCGCTCAAACGAATGAAATTAAATCCGTTTTCAATTTCACGCCCTCGCAAATGGCACTAGGGTCCCCCCCATGCAAGCTCTCGAAACCTCGGATTCAATCGTTCGCGAAGTCGAACATGCGGTCGGCCGCCTCGCCGCCGTGCGCGAAGGCGTCGGCCGCGTCATCTTCGGCCAACGCGATGTGGTCGATCAGGTCCTGATCACCATGCTCGCGGGCGGTCACGGCCTGCTCGTCGGCGTTCCGGGTCTTGCCAAGACTCGCCTCGTCGAATCGCTCGGTATTGTGCTGGGCCTGGCGACCAAGCGCATTCAGTTCACGCCCGACCTGATGCCCGCCGATATCGTGGGCTCGGAAGTGCTCGAAGAAGCCGAAACGGGCCGTCGGTCGTTTCGCTTCATCAAAGGCCCGGTATTCGGCCAGCTCCTCATGGCCGACGAGATCAACCGCGCCAGCCCGCGCACGCAATCGGCGCTGCTGCAGGCAATGCAAGAACATCACGTCACCGTCGCGGGCATTCGCCACGATCTACCCCACCCCTTCCACGTTCTCGCGACGCAAAACCCGCTGGAGCAAGAAGGCACCTATCCGCTGCCCGAAGCCCAGCTCGATCGCTTCTTGATGCAGATCGATGTCGGCTATCCCGATCTCGAATCCGAAAAGCGCGTGCTTCTGGCGACGACCGGCGTCAACGAAGAACCGCCAAAGGAAGTCATCCGCGCCCAGGACGTCATGTTCTTCCAGCGCCTGGTGCGCGCCATTCCCGTCGGCGAAAAAGTTCTCGAAGCGATTCTGACCCTCGTTCGCAGTGCGCGTCCCGAAGAAGGGGCCGCCGAAGATATCAAGGCGCATGTCGCCTGGGGCCCAAGCCCGCGCGCAAGCCAGGCGTTTTCGCTGGCGGTCCGCGCCCGTGCCCTGATCGAAGGGCGCTTCGCGCCTTCCGTCGACGATGTCGTCGCACTCGCGCCGCCCATTTTGCGCCACAGAATGGCGCTCAATTTCGCAGCGCGCGCCGACGGCGTAACGATGGGCAATGTGATCGATCGGTTGACCCGGCCGTTTCAATAAGTTGACCGGGCTGCAAGGCAAAGCCGGCCAATGACGCAACCAACAAGGATCTTCCGGCAATGACGGGTTCTACGTCATCGCGTTTCGGTGCATGGGGTTCCGCGTCCAAGCGCGAGGAAACCACCCGCGAACAGGCGGAACGCCTCGGCGCGCGCCTTCCGCCGCTGATGATCCAGGCCGAGCGCGTGGCCGCCACGATTGCCCAAGGCGAACACGGCCGGCGGCGCGTCGGTCAAGGCGAAGCATTTTGGCAATTTCGTCGCTTTCGCGAAGAAGATGCGTCGGGCGCCATCGACTGGCGCCAGTCCGCCAAGTCGCAACATCTATTCGTGCGCGAACGCGAATGGGCCGCCGCCGCCAGCGTTTGGATCTGGCGCGACGCCTCGCCTTCGATGCAGTACAAATCGCACGTCGCCACCTGCACCAAGGCCGAACGCGCGACGGTACTGGCCCTCGCCTTCGCCTCTCTGCTCATACGCGGCGGCGAACGCATCGGCGAACTCGGCCGCGCCGAACCGCCGGCGCCCGGACGCCCGGGGCTCAATCGCTTTGCACACCGCCTGACGACACAAACGACATCGAATCAAAGCCTGCCCGCGCTCGTTCCCTTGCCGCGCTTCTCGCAAATCATCCTCATCAGCGATTGGCTGACGCCGATCGAAGGCGTCCTGCGTATCCTGCGCCACTACGGATCGCTGGGTGTGCGTGGTCATCTCATTCAAGTTCTTGATCCCGCGGAAGAAGACTTGCCCTTCGACGGCCGCACCGAATTCGAAGACGTGGAGTCGAAACTGCGCATGCTCGCGCGCCGCGCCGAATCTTTGCGCGACGCCTATCGCGGCCGCCTAGCGGGCTTGCGCACGGAACTCTCGCAAGCTTGCCGCCGCCAGGACTGGACCTTTGCCGGGCACCGCACCGACCGGCCGCCGCAAGGCGCATTGCTTGCAGCCTACGCCGCCATCTCGGCCCATCGTCCCTTCGAGATGAGGTAGGCCCCACGTGACGACAATCGGTCCGCTGGCGTTCGCTGCTCCGTGGGTTCTCTTCGCCCTCGTGACGCTGCCCATCATTTGGTGGTTGTTGCGCGTCACGCCGCCGGCGCCCAAGCGCGTACCGTTTCCCGCCGTCCGTCTGTTGCTCGGTTTGCAGCAAAACGAAGAGACGCCCGCGCACACGCCGCTCTGGTTGTTGCTCCTGCGCACGGCCGTGGCCGCCCTCATCATTTTCGCGCTCGCCGATCCCTATCTCAATCCGCAATCGGCAGGCTTGAGCAAAAGCCCCGTCGTCATCGTGGTCGACAACGGCTGGGCCGCGGCCGCGCGTTGGGACGATCGCGTCGGCGCGATGCAAACCATTGCCGCCGAAGCCGAGCGTGACGGCCGCCCCTTGATCGTCGCCCCCACCGCGCTCAGCGACGCCGCCGTCGTCGTGAACCCGCTCTCCGGCGCCGACGCGCAAGGCGCGATCAAATCGGTGGCGCCCCAGCCCTTCGGCGTCGATCGCGCCAAAGCGTTGCTCGCGTTGAAAAAATTGAACTTGAAGGACCGGCCCGACATCGTCTGGCTGATCGACGGCCTCGAAGACGGCAACGCCGCAGACTTCGCGCGCGCCCTCGCCGACATCGGCACCTTGCGCGTTCAGACCGACGACGCGCTTAACGCAGCGCTCGCTTTAACCGCGCCCAAGGCCGAAGGCGCCGCGATGGTTTTTCGCGTCGTGCGCAGCAACCCCGACGGCGACGTCGCCGGCGCCATCCGCGCGACAGGCGCCAAAGGCCGCTTCCTCGCCGCGCAAGACTTCAAGCTCAAATCCGGCGAGACGAGCACCGAAGTCAAACTCGAACTCGCCACTGAACTACGCAACGATCTCGAGCGCGTCGAAATCGCCGAGCGCGAATCGGCAGGCAGCGTGGCCTTGATCGACGAGCGCTGGCGCCGCCGGCCGGTAGGCCTCGTCTCAGGCGAAACCGTCGACACCGCACAGCCGCTTTTGTCCGATCTCTTCTATCTCGATCGCGCGCTGCAGCCTTATGCCGAACTGCA
>JAIOQG010000399.1 GCA_021413465.1 Alphaproteobacteria bacterium
AAGCCCGAGATCAATTTGGCCCTCGGCTGCTACCACGTGAAGGATCTGCTCGACGGACTGAACGGTTCCTGGGTTCTAACGATCGCGGGCTACAACGCCGGCAAAGCGCGTGTCTTGAGCTGGACGACAGCCCACGGCGACCCGCGCGATCCAAAGACGGACGTCATCGACTGGATCGAAGCAATCCCCTTCGACGAAACCCGCAACTACGTGATGCGCGTCCTCGAGAACCACCTCGCCTACAAAGCCCGCCGCAACGAACCGCTAGCGCCGCAGGAACTCAACCAAATCCTGCGCCCCGCACCGTGAATGGCGCGCCCTACTTCTAAGCGACCAAATTACGTCCGCAAAATCTTGTCCATCGCCTTCCCCTTGGCGAGCTCGTCGACGAGTTTATCGAGGTAGCGAATTTCTTGCATGATGGGTTCTTTGACGTCTTCCACCCGCACACCGCAAACGACGCCTTTGATCAAGGATCGCAAGGGATTGAGTTTGGGCGCCGCCTCGAAGAAGTCCTCGAAATTCGTTTTCTTCTTCAGCTGAGCGTCCAACGCCGCCTGACGATATCCCGTCAGCCAACGGATGATCTCGTCGACCTCAGCCTTGTTGCGCCCTTTCTTCTCCGCCTTCGCGACATAGAGAGGATAAACGCTCGCGAAGCTCATGGAATAGATTCGATGCTTCGTCGTCATGCCCCTACTCCGAATCCGAGTGGCCGGTGGACGGCGCCGGCAGACACGCCAAAAGCTCGGCTTTGTTCGGCGTGGCACTCAGCTGCAGTTCGACGGCCACCTTGCCTTGGCGGCGAAGTTCGAGCGTGGTCGCGCCGGCGATTTTGCGCAGCGCGGCCGCGTTCAAGAACAGGCCGAACATCGCGTAGTCCTCGCCGCGCGTGACCCAACCCGTCGTCGCCACGCGGCGCTTGGCATTGCGATCGAAGCGCAGCTCGACCTTGATGTGATCCTCCTGCGGCCATGTCGCAAATGCCGGATCGGAAATAGTCAGAACGACGCCGTCCGAGCTTTGCCCGATCGAAGCGCGATGGCTCTTGCCGTCGGCCGCGGAGAGCCACCAGCTGCAGTCATTGTCCATCGTCCACGGTTTCGCGGCCGTCGCCGGTTCGGACGCGGCGAATGCAGCATCCGAAAGCCCGGCAAACGCGACGCAGGCCATCAGGATCAAACTACTTTTTGTCGTTCTCATATTGTTGTTTCCCCGCCAAGCGGACGCTACGTAGAAAATAATAAGCGCCGGCCAACAGCACGCCGATCAGGGACGGCAGCGCCCAGATCCACTCGCCGCTCGTGACCCCAATGACAGCCGTTCCCAAGCCCGCGGCAATGCCGATCAGAACGATGATCTCCATGTTGTTGTAGTGCGCATAAGCCTGCGTGCCGTTGTCGAGACGCACGCCGTGGATACCGGTCTGTCCGCCGCCGCTCGACAGATAAAACCGCCCGGTGCCGCCCTTGCGCACGAGATCGGTGACCTCACCGCCCGTGCACACGGTCTTGAAACTGCGCTCCACCCCACTGCGATCGCGAAAACGCAGCGTGTTGAAGATCGCAAACCCGCCGCGCGCACTGACCGGCGCGGTCGCATCGATCGTTCCGTCGAGTATTTCGAGTGCCATGCCGTCTCCCTCGTGACTCTGGTGAGAATAGTGCGCGAACGGAACTTCGGCAAACGGCCACTAGCCCTGGGACCAACTCCCCTTGCCCGCCCCCATCCCGCGTGCTACATACTGAACCGCATGGTTCAGTATCACCAAACCCGCTTCGATGCCTCGTTCGCTGCGCTCTCGGACGCCACACGGCGCGGCGTTCTGGAGCAGCTTGGCCGCGCCGACGCTTCGATCACGCAACTGGCCGAAAAGTTCCACATGACCCTCACGGGCATGAAGAAGCATGTCGGCGTCTTGGAGCAGGCGGGGCTCGTCACCACGCAGAAAATCGGCCGCGTGCGCACCTGCACGCTGGGCTTACGCCGGCTGGAGGAAGAGGCGGCCTGG
>JAIOQG010000384.1 GCA_021413465.1 Alphaproteobacteria bacterium
ACAACGGTACTGTCGTCGATATCTCCGTCGGCGGCATGGCGATCAAGTGCGATTCCAAGCCCGCCGAAGGTTCGATCGTGATCGCTTATGTCCAAGACCTCGGCCGCTTGGAGGGTCTGGTTTCCAGGGTCGATGAAACCGGCTTTGCGGTTCGGTTGACGCTGTCGGCGGTGCGCAAAGACAAATTGGAAGAGCGTCTGAGTAATGGAAGCAAGCCGTCCGGCGCAGAAGGCCGGCGTCACGAGCGCGAGGCGACTGCGAGCGTTACGCGAATATTGCGCGGCGATGGGCGCGAGATTCCGTGCCGGGTTATCGATTTGTCGCTTGGCGGCGTTTCCGTCGAGACGGCGGAGTGGCCAGCCCTAGGCGAGCAAGTAATGGTCGGTAAAATGCGCGGCCGCGTCGTGCGTCACCACGAAATGGGCATTGCCATCGAATTTACGGATATCCCGCCGTCGCGCGGAAGTCTGGCAGAACGTTTGACCGCATCGGCGCGATCTGCGGCTTGAGACTGCGTCCCGCGACATAGCGGCTGCAAATAATAGGCTCCTCGTTGTGTCGAGGAGCCTTTTTTAAGGGCGGTGGTTTATCGACCCTTCCATTGCGGCGCGCGCTTTTGTGCGAACGACATTGGGCCTTCGATCAGATCCTCGCTGCGGAACATTGCTCGAATTCCTTCGTACTTGCTTTGGTTTTCGATGGCAGCTTGCAGCGAGGGCTCCCCAAGGCTGCGATAGACGGCTTCCTTGGAGGCGCGAATAGACATCGGTGAACATTCGAGAATCTGATTGGCGAGTAACTTTGCGGCAGCGAGTGCCTCGCCCGGTTTTACAACTTGATTGACGAAGCCAAGCGCCTGGCCTTCAGTCGCGGTGACACGGCGACCCGTCAGTATCATGCCGAGCGCCTGCTTCAATCCTATTTGGCGGGGCAAGCGGTGCAGTCCACCTGCTAGCGCGGCAAGGCCTACGCGCGGCTCGGGCAGCGCGAACACAGCGGTTTCCGCGGCGACGATGAGATCGCACGCGAGCGCGATTTCGAAGCCACCTCCCATCGCAAGACCGTTGACGGCGGCGATGACCGGTTTGTTCAGATCGAAGCGGGAGGTTAGGCCGGCAAAGCCCGACGGCGGAAACGTAATGGCGTTGCCGGCGGCTTGGTATTTGAGATCGTTGCCGGCACAGAACGCCTTGTCACCGGCTCCAGTTACTATTGCCACCCATTGCTCTGCATCCTGTGCGAACGAGTCAAATATGGCTGCGAGTTCGAAATTGGCTGGCGGGTGCAGGGCGTTCATCACGTCCGGGCGCTTCATCGTTATGACCGTTAATCGGCCTTCACGTTCGACGTGGCAGAATTCGTAGTCGCTCATGGTTTCTCCTGTCTCAGATTGGGATGGCATGGTTCATGCGTAATCAGTTGTTAACCCGGGGTCTAACTTAAGGGTCTGTCATCGGGTTGTCAGGCATAACTGGTGGTGAATTTTGTCATGTCACTTTTATCGGCGTCAGTGAGCGACACACCAAGCGGCTTTTGGCGGATCAATGTAAGCGGCCAAGTCTACGGCCCTTACACCGGCCAGCAGATCAAAGCGTTCGCCTCCGAAGGGCGACTCGCTCCGCATTCTATTGTGCAAACTGGCGATCAAGGGCCGTGGATCACAGCGATCGACGATCCGGTCTTGGGTCAACTGTTCGTTAAAGCGCCGCTTCCCGTCGTGCAGCCGATAGCAAAGACGCCGGCGGAAAAAGTTGCTGCGGTTGAAGCGCCTCAACCGGTTGCAGCGCCCGAGGTAACGTCGGCCAATTTTGTCGTGGTCGCGGATATCCGCTCGCGTGGGTCCATGCCGTTCGAGGCAGCGTTGAACAAGTTGGGCGACAATTACCGCTTGAATCCGATCGTTTGGTTGCTTCACACCGACCGCACGGCCGGTGCCATTCGCAACGAGCTGGTCCAGCATCTTGGGCAAAACGATAACTTGTTCATCGTCGACGCCACGCGCGGAAAAACGGCTTGGTTCAATCTTGGTCCGGAGCCCGATGCGAAAATCCGCCGGGTTTGGAAACGAACCGGCGAAAAAGG
>JAIOQG010000385.1 GCA_021413465.1 Alphaproteobacteria bacterium
GTGATTAGTCGACGAGAAAACTTCATTGCGAACCTCTCACGGTTTCCAAGCATCTTTCATGTGGTGCGGCCAGCGGCCGGGCGCCAATAAAATCAAATCGAAGCGGCGTGGAAGTGCACCGAGCTTTGGCTTTCGGGCGCAGAACTGTGCCGCTGCCGATTGTACGCGCCTTCTCTTCACCGCGCCCACTGATTCGACTGCTTGTTCCACAGTGCCGCGCGCGCGAACTTCGACAAAGACGATTGTACGCCTGGTCCAAAGCGGGCTCAGCGCGACAATGTCGAGCTCGCCGCCGCGGGCCCGAAACTGGCGGGACAGGATGCGGTAGCCTTTACCAACGAGCCATGCCGCCGCGAGCCATTCGGCTGCCAATCCTTTCGCGCGGGCCTTGTCGTGCTCAAGCGCCATTGGCCGGTCAGTCGTCGGTTTTCTTCAGCGCGAGGGCGCGGGCGTAGACCTCTCTGCGTGGCAGGCCTAAGGCTGCGGCGACAATGGCTGCCGCATCCTTCATGGGATGGCGCTCCAGCTCGGCGGCCAAGCGCGAATCCAAGTCGGCGGCAGAAGGGGCGATAGCGTCTTTTGCCGCGGCAGCGACGAGGATGACTATTTCTCCCTTTATTTCGGTACGCTCGCCGTAAATCGCTGCCAGCTCCGGCAGCGTGCCACGGTTGATTTCCTCATGAATTTTCGTGAGTTCGCGCGCAACGGCGGCCATTCTCGGGCCCAAAAGCGTCGACAAATCGGTCAGTGCATCCGCAAGCCTCGAAGGCGCCTCGAAAAAAATCAGCGTGACGGGAATGTCCTCGAATTCGCGAATCGCACGCCTGCGCTCGGTCGCGCGAGCAGGTAGAAAGCCAGCGAAAAGAAAGCGATCCGTGGCAAGGCCCGATGTGGTGAGCGCCGCCAATATCGCCGACGGTCCTGGAATGGGGATCACTTCGAAGCCCTGCTCGACCACGGCTTGGACCAGACTCTGGCCAGGATCGGAAACCAGGGGCGTGCCGGCGTCGCTGACCAGCGCCACGGAGTGACCTTCGGCTAGGTGTCTGAGTATCGCTTTTTCCGCGTGATGCGCGTTGTGTTCGCGGTAGGAGTGCATGGGGCGCTGCAATTCGTGAATTGCGAGCAGTTTCGACGTCACGCGCGTGTCTTCGGCAAAGATGACATCCGCCGACGCCAATACGTGAAGCGCACGTAATGTCACGTCGCGTGCGTTCCCAATGGGGGTCGCGACCAAATAGAGGCCTGTGGAAAGCGGCTCTTCGGATTTACTTCGTCCGCCCCGGCCAGTACTGTCGTCACTCTCGCTCGCCATGTTTTCCGCCGTTTAAGGGATCTACGCCCGTGACATCACGTTTGTTAGCGTCTGGGTCTGCGCGTGTTGCTCAGACATTGTGGACCATCATTCTTATCATGACGATGGGTTTGAGCCTGTCGGGGTGCGAAGGGTTTTCGATGTTCGGCGACAAGCCGAAGCCCGTGATCAGCGAGGCGCCGCGGCAGACGACCATCATGCCGCCGCCCAGCGTGCCTGGGCCGCCGGTGCCGGTCGCGGGTCAAGTCCGCATCGCCATTTTGTTACCACTGTCGCATCCGGCGAAGGAGACCCGCGCCGTGGCTCAAGCGCTGCTTGAGGCGGCGCAGATGGGCATGTTCGACATGGGTGCGCGCACCATGATGCTGTTGCCGCGCGACACCGGCCCCACGCCAGAGACGGCTGCCGCCGCAGCCAACGACGCCATCGACAAAGGGGCGGAGCTGATTCTGGGGCCGTTGCTCGCCAACGACGTGCGGGCGGTCGCACCGGTGGCGCGCGCGCGTAATGTACCTGTGATCGCGTTTTCGACAGACCGGACCGTCGCAGGCGACGGTGTGTTTCTGCTGAGCTTTCTGCCGGAGCAAGAAGTCAGCCGTATCGTGAGCTATGCGGCATCAAAGGGCCTTGGAAAATTCGCAGCCCTTGTGCCGTCCACCCCTTACGGACAGCGGGTCGAAGAGGCGTTTCGCAACACCGTGATGCAGAGCGGGCGCGAACTGGTCGCGGTTCAAAACTATCAGCCCAATCCGCAAGCGCTCGAACCCGCGGTCAAAGCCATCGCTAAATCCGGGTTCGACACGATTTTCCTGCCCGAGGGCGGAACGATGCTGCGCAGCCTTGGCCCGATCCTCACGATCAATGGCGTCGATGCGCGCAAGATTCAGTTGCTCGGTACGGGACTGTGGGATGACCCGGCCGTGGCACGCGAGACGTCGTTGATGGGTGGGTGGTATGCCGTGCCGCCGCCGGAGCAGCGGCTGAATTTCATTTCGCGCTATCAACAGCTTTACGGTGCCAAGCCTCCCCGTATTGCGTCACTGGCGTACGATGCCGTCGCATTGTCGGCGACCCTTGCCGGCGGGCAGCCGGGCAAGCGCTATACCCGGACTGCGATTGCGGATCCGAACGGCTTTGCCGGCATCGACGGCATATTCCGGTTTCGGTCCGATGGCATGACCGAGCGTGGGCTGGCGGTGATGGAAGTGTCGACGACCGGGCAACTCAATGTCGTCAGTCCGGCGGCCAATACGTTCCAGTCGCAAGGTTTTTAACGAGCTAGGCCACGAGCTTTTTTAGCACCGTATTGAGCACGAGACGGCCGCGGGCGGTTGCACGCAGCCGTTGATCGCTCAGTTCAATGAGGCCTTGCGAGCGCAGGTCGGTTAGTTGCTGTGATGGTAAGGTGCGGCCCAGCAGGTTCTCGATGCGCCCGATGTCGACGCCCTCGGTCAACCGCATGCCCATGAGCAATGCTTCCGTTCCTTGATCATGGCTTGCAACCGCCACCCATTGATCAATGCCGTGGCCGTCTTTGGTTACGTGCGCCAGCCACGCCTCGGGTTGGCGGTGCGTGGTGGTCGCGATGCGATCACCATTGACCGTCAGGCGGCCATGGGCGCCCGGCCCTATGCCTAGATAATCGCCGTAGCGCCAATAGATGAGGTTGTGGCGCGACTCTTGGCCTGCCGAGGCATGGTTCGACACTTCGTAAGCGGGCATGCCGGCTTGCGACATTCGTGCTTGCGTGAACTCGTACAGGGCGGCTGCGCCTTCGACGTCCAGCTCCTTCATCGTGCCTCTTGCCAAGGCCGCGTGAAAGGGCGTGCCCTCTTCAAACGTGAGTTGATAGAGCGAATAGTGCGAACAGCCTTGGGCGAGCGCGCGATCGAGTTCGGCGCGCCAGGCGGCGAGTGTCTGGCCCGGGCGGGCGTAGATCAGATCGAAGGACGCGCGCGGAAACGTCGACTGAGCAAGGGCCACGGCGCGCAGGGCTTCGTCGACCGTATGAAGGCGACCGAGCGCGCGAAGGTCGGTATCGTTCAGGGCCTGTACGCCCAGAGACACGCGGTTGACGCCTGCCGCGCGATAGTCGCGAAAGCGCTCCGCGTCCACACTGGTTGGATTGGCTTCAAGCGTGATTTCAATGTCCGGGCTGAAGCCGAACAATTTTTCGGCCGTCGCCAGCACGTCGCCGACGATCTTGCCGGGCATGAGAGACGGGGTGCCACCGCCAAAAAAAATCGAGTCGATCGGAGGACGCTTATTCAAGCGCGCCGCGGTGGTTTCGAGTTCGCGGACGAGGGCTGCTTGCCAGGCCGCGGCGTCGATCTTTGCGCGCACGTGGCTGTTGAAGTCGCAATAGGGGCATTTCGAAAGGCAGAACGGCCAATGCACATAGAGGCCGAAGCCGTGTTGGGCGTCAGGCAAGACACGCCTCGACCAGCTTGCGGAATGCGATCGCCCGGTGAGAAATAGCGTGTTTGCGCTCAGGCTCCATTTCGCCAAACGTGATGTCGTATCCGTCCGCGACAAATTGAGGGTCATAGCCAAAGCCGCGCGATCCGCGCGGCGGCCAGACGAGCGTCCCGTGAATCTCGCCTTCGAATACTTCGCTGTGACCATCCGGCCAAGCGATCGCCAACGCGCACACAAAATGCGCGCGCCAATCGACAGCCCCTATCGCGATCAACCGGCGATGCACTTTCTCCATCGCCTCTTGAAAATTCTTTTCTGGGCCGGCCCAGCGCGCCGATAGGACACCGGGCTCCCCGTTAAGCGCATCGACGCAAAGCCCCGAATCATCGGCGAGCGCCGGCAGGCGAGCGCTGCTTGCGGCTGCGCGTGCTTTGATAAGCGCGTTGCCGATGAACGTGGGTTCGGGCTCTTCGGGCTCAGCCAGACCCAAACTCGCGGCGGAAACGGCTTCTATGCGATAGGGCGCGATAAGTTCCCCGATCTCGCGCACCTTTCCGGGGTTATGGCTTGCGACGACAAGGCGCGGCTCGATCAACCGGCGGGTCATGGTTTGCGCGAGATTGCTTCGCGTTGAAGTTCGACCAAGTTCAAGATTCCTGCGCGTGCGAGGGCCATCAATTCCAAGAACGCCGCTTCGCTGAACGGTTCGCCCTCGGCAGTGCCTTGAATCTCAACCAGGGCGCCTGCACCCGTCATGACGAAGTTTGCATCCGTGCCGGCGGACGAATCTTCGTCGTAGTCGAGGTCGAGAACCGAATTTCCGTTGTGAATGCCGCATGAGATGGCCGCGACGTGATCCTTCAACGGTATCGCCTTGATCAATTGATCGCGCTTCATCATTTCAAAGCACTTGTGCAACGCCACGAATGCACCCGTGATCGCGGCGGTGCGCGTTCCGCCGTCGGCTTGGATGACATCGCAATCGATCACGATTTGGCGCTCGCCAAATCCCTTCTGGTCCGTCACGGCCCGCAAGGCGCGGCCGATCAAGCGTTGAATTTCAAGCGTGCGGCCCGACTGCTTGCCGGTTGCAGCCTCGCGGCGCATGCGCTCGCCGGTGGAACGCGGCAGCATGCCGTATTCCGCCGTCACCCAACCTTTGCCCGTGCCTTTTAGAAATGGAGGAACCGAGTTCTCCAGGCTCGCCGTGCACAAAACGTGCGTGCGGCCGAACTTCACCATGCAGGAACCTTCGGCGTGCGCGGCCACGCCGGGTTCAAGCGACACCTCACGCAATTGGTCGGGACGGCGGCCGGACGGGCGCATAGAATGAATTCCTCTTGCCTTGATGTTTGGGGGCTCAGGCGCTACCTAGCCTGGCGCTTGCCGCCCTTGCAATGGCCGCTAACCGGGACGCCGCCACGGACCTAAGCCACAGATGAACGAACGCCAAGTGCCGAGTCCAAAGATACCTGCTCCGACACAAATCGGCGAGCTGTCGGAGCGGTCGCGCGACATTTTTCGTACCATCGTGGAAACCTACCTGGAAACGGGCGAGCCGATTGGATCGCGCACGTTGTCGCAACGCGGCGCCATCACGCTGTCGCCGGCATCGATCCGCAACGTCATGTCGGACCTGGAGCGCGCGGGTTTGTTGGAAGCGCCGCATAGCAGCGCGGGCCGGGTGCCGACTCAAATCGGGCTTCGCATGTTCGTCGACGGTTTGCTTGAAGTCGGCAATCTGGGGGTCGATGAGCGCAAGGACATCGAAGCGCAGCTTGCCGCCGGTGGCCGCAACATCGAAGACGTGCTGATGCAGGCGTCAACCTTGCTTTCAGGCCTCAGTCAGTGCGCCGGCTTGGTGGTAACGCCGAAACGCGACCCTGCGTTGAAGCATGTGGAATTTGTGTCGCTGAGCCCGCAACGCGCGCTTGTCATCATGGTGGGCGAAGACGGGTCGGTCGAGAACCGCGTTATCGAAACACCGATGGGATTGCCGCAGTCGGCGTTTATCGAAGCCGGCAATTATTTGAGCGCGCGCATGCGCGGCCATACGCTGGAGGAAGTGCGCCGGTCCATCTTGCATGAAGTCGACGCGCAGAAAGCCGAACTTGACGGGCTGGCTGCGAAATTGGTGTCGGCGGGGCTTGCGGAATGGGGCGGGCTGCAGAGCTCCACACCCTCTCTTATCGTACGCGGGCAAGCGAGACTTCTCGAAGACCTGGGCGCTGCGGGCGAGCTTGAGCGCGTGCGGAAATTGTTCGACGACATCGAGCGCAAGAACGATTTGATCCAATTGCTCGAGCTCGCAAAACTGAGCGAGGGCGTGCGGATCTTCATCGGCGCGGAGAACAAACTCTATTCGTTGTCGGGTTCGTCGATCATTGCCGCACCTTATGCCGATCAATCCCACCGGGTGGTCGGCGTCATCGGCGTTGTCGGACCGACTCGGCTGAACTACGCGCGTATCGTGCCAATGGTCGATTATACGGCGCGCGTGATCAGCCGCCTCATCAGTCAAAAAACATAGACTTTCCGTTTGAATGGGACCTTGTGAAGCAATGAACAAGCCGCAAAATCAGCAAGAAACGCCGCAGACGGCGAAAGATGCGAGCGCCGAGTTGCCGGATGACGTGCCGCTCGACTTGAACGATTATGCCGCCAGCGCCGAGATCGCGCGCGAAGCGGCGCAGATCGCGGGGCTGCACGAACAGGTTGCCGACCTGAAGGATCGATATTTGCGGGCGGTTGCCGAAACGGAAAATGTCAGGCGACGCGCGGAAAAAGAGAAATCGGATGCGGCTCAGTTCGCCATCACCCGGTTTGCCCGGGAAATGCTCAACATCGTCGACAATTTTGCGCGCGCCACCGACGCGCTAAAGTCCGACGTGCGCGCGGCCTTGCCGGCGTCGGCCCTGCCTATCATCGAAGGTGTGGAAGCCACGCAGCGGGAGCTGTTGGCCATTTTGGACCGGCACGGCATCAAGCGCATCGAGTCGAAGGGACAACGCTTCAACCCGAACGTTCATCAGGCGATCGCGGAGGTGCCGAGCACCGACGTGCCGGCGGGTCACGTCATCGACGAGGTTCAGAGCGGGTACATGATCGGCGAGCGCCTGCTACGCGCGGCGATGGTGGCCGTTGCCACGCAGGCCCCGGGCGCTACGAACGGCGCTCGTTCCGGCGGCCCGTCTCCCGGATCAACCTTCGACACGTCAGCCTAGGCGGCGCCTGCTTCACCGCCGTCGCCACCATCATGGTGGTGAAAGCCATGGCCGTCGTCGTCGTCATCGCCTCTGTGCGGGAAGAACCCAAACCACCCATCGTCGTCGCGCGAGCGCCGTCCACCGGAGAACCGCGCATCGCGATCTTCGATATGGAGCGCGCCCCTGATGAGCAGGTAGATCACCCCGACCAACACGCCAATAATGCCGAGAGCAGCCCAAGCATTGCCCGTGATGATCGGCGGCACGCGGGTTGCCGCATGCGCGAATGCCGGGTGAGCCAGAAAAGCCAGCGCCATGCCGGATCTGATTGGGTTGGATCTGAACGGGTATCGAGGCATTTGAGCGCCTCCCCTTTCCACTATCGCCGGCCAGCCGCCGACGCCTTTTATGTGGGGCGTCAGAGTGGCGATTGTGTGGCGCTTTAGGTCCTTATTTTTCTTAGCGCCTGCCTTGATTGCGACAGGGGGTACCCAGCGCGCTCATCCGTTCACTGCGGCATTTTGTTTGAATGGAGAAAGCGAAGGTAGTCGATTGTCGGCGATTTGGGCCGGACGGAGGCTTCAAGCCCGCGTTCTGCCAGGCGTCACCCGAACCGGCATTGGGACTTCGCCCTTTTTTGTCGCCCCCCACCCCTGCCGACGCTCAAATTCAAACTGATTCGGGCACGCCAGCTTGGCGGCCCCGCCTTGCGGGCTTCGTACGGCGCCCCTATATGTGCCCCTGAAACCCGCGGATTCTCGCGACGTTATCTTACGTTCTCACTCAATTGCGTGGGGATGGCGGTGGGCGCTTCAAGTTCGAGAAGGCCCCGGTTCATCCGCCGAAAAAAGAGGTTTGTTAAGAAATGGCTAAAGTTATCGGAATCGATCTCGGGACGACCAACTCGTGCGTCGCCATCATGGAAGGCTCGCAGCCCAAGGTGATCGAGAATGCGGAAGGCGCTCGCACCACCCCTTCGGTCGTGGCGTTTACGAAAGAAGGCGAACGCTTGGTCGGTCAAGCGGCGAAGCGGCAGGCGGTGACCAACCCCGAATACACCTACTTTGCGATTAAGCGCCTTATCGGACGCAAGTTCGAAGACCCGATGACGCAAAAAGACATGGGGATGGTGCCCTACCGCATTATCAAAGCCGAAAATGCCGACGCATGGATGGCCGGACGCGACAACGAGAAGCTCTCGCCGTCGCAGATTTCAGCCTACACGCTGCAGAAAATGAAAGAGACTGCCGAAGCGTATCTCGGCGAAAAGGTGACGCAGGCCGTCATCACTGTTCCCGCCTATTTCAGCGACGCGCAGCGCCAGGCAACGAAAGACGCAGGCCGCATCGCCGGTCTTGAAGTGTTGCGCATCATCAACGAACCGACGGCCGCGGCGCTTGCCTATGGCTTGGACAAGAAACAAGGCGGAACGATTGCCGTGTTCGACTTGGGCGGCGGCACGTTCGATATTTCGATCCTGGAGATCGGCGACGGCGTGTTCGAAGTGAAAGCCACGAACGGCGACACGTTCTTGGGCGGCGAAGATTTCGATATGCGGTTGGTCGACTTCTTGGCCGACGAGTTCAAGCGCGAACAAGGCATCGATCTGCGCAAGGATCGCTTGGCGCTTCAGCGCCTTAAGGAAGCGGCGGAGAAAGCCAAAATCGAGCTTTCGTCGCAGCTGCAGACGGAAGTCAACTTGCCGTTCATCACCGCAGATGCCTCCGGACCGAAGCATCTGACGACAAAGCTGACGCGCGCAAAGCTCGAGTCGCTGGTCGACGATTTGATTCAGCGCACCTTGGCACCGCTAAAGGCGTGCATGAAGGATGCAGGCGTCAGTCCGGCCGACATCGACGAGGTCGTACTCGTCGGCGGCATGACGCGCATGCCGAAGGTGCAGCAGATCGTCAAAGATTTCTTCGGCAAGGAACCGCATAAGGGCGTCAATCCGGACGAAGTGGTCGCGATCGGCGCCGCCATTCAGGCGGGCGTGCTCAAGGGCGAAGTCAAAGACGTCTTGCTGTTGGACGTGACGCCGCTGTCGCTAGGCATCGAGACGCTGGGCGGCGTGTTCACGCGTTTGATCGAGCGCAACACGACGATTCCGACCAAGAAAAGCCAAGTTTTCTCAACGGCGGAAGACGGACAGACCGCGGTCACTATCCGCGTCTTCCAGGGCGAGCGCGAGATGGCTGCGGACAACAAGTTCCTGGGTCAGTTCGATCTGGTCGGCATTCCGCCGGCGCCGCGCGGCATGCCGCAGGTGGAAGTGACGTTCGACATCGATGCGAACGGTATCGTAAACGTCGCGGCAAAAGACAAAGCGACGAACAAAGAGCAGACGATTCGCATTCAAGCATCGGGCGGTTTGTCGGAAGCCGATATCCAGAAAATGATGCACGAAGCGCAAGAGCATGCCAGCGACGACAAGAAGCGCCGCGACCTTGTCGAGTCTCGCAATCGAGCCGACCAATCCGTGCACGAAGTCGAAAAAGCGCTGAAGGAGCACGGGGCCAAAATTGCCGCGGCCGAGCGCAGTGCTATCGAAGGCGCGGTCACGGCGGTGAAAGATGCGCTTAAGGGCGAGGATCCCGAGTTCATCCGCACGAAGACCGAAGCCTTGATGCAAGCGTCGCTTAAGCTTGGCGAGGCAATCTATAAGGGTATGGGTGCCGACGGTACTCCGGGCGGCGACCCGACCGGCGCCACCGACGGCGCATCCAGCGCGGGCGCGGCCGAGGGCGATGTGGTCGATGCCGACTATGAAGAAGTCGATGAGGACAAAAAGAAGAAAGGCGGCGCGCGGTAATCGCGCGTCTTCTCCGTCCGTCGCTTTAATCCGTCCTTTTTCTTCAGCAGTGCCCGGCGAGACATATGTCGAAGCGTGACTTCTACGAAATCCTCGGTGTGCAGCGGAAAGCATCTGCCGACGAACTCAAGTCGGCGTACCGCAAAAAAGCGAAAGAGCTGCACCCCGACCGAAATCCGGAAGACGCAAAGGCCGATCAGAAATTCCAGGAATTGAACGAAGCGTATGACGTCCTGAAGGACGATCAGAAACGAGCGGCTTACGATCAATACGGTCACCAGGCTTTCGAGGGGCCGGGCGGCGGCCGCGGCGGCGGGCCCGGATTTGGGTTCGATTTCTCGACGTCCTTCACAGACGTATTCGACGATTTGTTCGGCGAGTTCATGGGCGGGCGACGCGGCGGGGGCGGCGGACAGCAGCGCGCCGCGCGGGGATCGGACCTGCGCTACAATATGGAGATTTCGCTCGACGACGCTTTTACGGGCAAGACGGCGACCATTCGCATTCCCGGTTCGGTCGCTTGCGAAACATGCAGCGGGTCCGGCGCCGAGGCGGGATCTAAGCCTCAGGCCTGTCCGACATGCTCCGGTGTCGGCAAAGTTCGGGCGCAGCAGGGGTTTTTCACCATCGAGCGCACCTGCCCAACCTGTCAGGGGTTGGGACGTGTCGTCAAAAATCCGTGCAAAGCATGTAGCGGCGCGGGCCGCGTGCAACGGGAGCGCACGCTGAACGTCAATATTCCTCAGGGCGTCGAAGACGGGACGCGCATTCGGCTGGCCGGCGAAGGCGAGGCGGGCGTTCGCGGCGGACCTAAGGGCGACCTTTATATCTTCCTGTCGATCGCGCCGCATCAGTTGTTCAAACGCGAGGGCGCCGACCTACTCTGCCATGTGCCAGTGAGCTTCACCTCGGCGGCCCTTGGCGGCAATGTCGAGGTGCCGACGCTCGGCGGCGGACGGGCGCGCATTACCATTCCGGAAGGCACCCAATCAGGTAAGCAGTTCCGGCTACGCGGAAAGGGCATGCCGGGCCTGCGCGGTCAGGGCGCGCATGGCGACTTGTTCGTCGAAGTGGCGGTCGAGACGCCGGTCAATCTCACCAAAAAGCAGCAAGAATTGTTGCGCGAATTCGAGAAGGCCGGCAACGCGCAAAACTCACCCGAGACTTCGAGCTTTTTCGCGAAGGTGAAAGAGTTTTTCAGCGAGCCGAAAGAATAATCAAACGGGCGCCAACGCCGCGTAGCCGTCTTCGGTGCCGAGCGCCAGATGCGATCCGTCGGGCGAGAACGCCAAAGCCGTGATCTTACCGCCGTCGAGCAGCAGAAACTCCGCGCCGGGATCGCCGATCGATTCCAACCACACCGCCCCGTCCGCGGTTCCCGCCGCGATCATGTCGGCCTTGGGGTGGGTGGCCACCACTTGAACAAAGTCCTCGCGTTCGGGTCCCATTTCCATGGGTTCGCGGCCCATCGGCCCATTGCGGCCGGTGAACGACCAGCCGATGACGCGCGTCGATCCGCTGGTGAACAGCATTTTTCCACGCCTATCCCAGGCGAAGGATTTTACTTTGGACGGATAACCCGACATGCGCATGTCGGCGGCGTCATCGAGGCGCCAGCCGTGCAACGCATTCTCCTGCATCGTGGTGACGAGAAAGCGTCCGTCGGGGCTCCACGTCACGCCAAGATGCGAACCCTTCCATTGCAGCATTTTGGGCTGCTGATCGGTGGCCTTTACCCACCACAACGAGGCGCCATCGTAGTGCGCGACGGCGATCCGCCGCCCCTTGGGATCGAAGCACACGCCCGCCGCCGTCGATGGATGCGTTAAGGTCGTGGCTTGCGACCCATGCAGGATGGTCGCGGTCTTTGACGCCGTATAAGCGACCAAGTCCGTTTCGGCGCTGGTCGTGACATTTTCGATCCAGCGCCCTTTGACCGAAGCGATTTCGCGCGGCGGCTCGGTTTGGGAGGTGTGCACGACGCGACCATCGTCACCGCCGGTGAGAAATCCACCGGTGTGATGCGCGGCAAGCGACAATATCGCGCCCTTGTGCAACTCGTTCGTCTGCGGCGCGTGCGCCGAGGGCGAGATCGTTCGCAGCGTTCCGTCGCCAAGTGCAAAGGCGGCAACACCTTCGCCGTCGAACGTACAGGCGACCACGGGAGCGTTGAAGTTCCACGACCGTCCGTCGCGCAGGCGCGGTTCCGACATGGCGCAGGCTCAGGCGACGCAGGCGGCAAAGCCGCGCTGCAGTTCGGGCTCGTCCAAATCGCGGCCGATGAAGACAATGCGGCTGAAGCGCTTTTCATCGTCTTTCCACCGGCGTTGGAAGTCGCCCTCCATCACCATGTGCACGGCTTGAAAGGCCATGCGTTCTTCGCGATTCTTGATGTCGAGAATGCCTTTCGAACGCAGGATGCTTTGCCCTTTCTCGGCGAGAAGATTCCGCAGCCACGCCGTCACTTTGTCGCCGTCGAGCGGTTTTGAGGCCGTCAACGAAACGCTCGAGATATCGCTGTTGTGCTCGTGATCGTGTGCGTCGGCGCTTAGAAAGTCCGGATCAAGATCCAAAATGCGCGAGAGATCGAAGGCGTGGCGGCCAAGCACCTTGTCGAGATCGATCGCGCAGCGCTGCGTGCGGTGGATCGGCGCGAGGGGGTTGAGTTCGCGGATGCGGCGCTCGACCTTCGCCAGTTCGTCGGCAGAGACGAGATCGGTCTTGTTGAGGATGATCTGATCTGCGAAGGCAATTTGTTCCGCCGCTTCGTTTGTGTCTTGGAGGCGCGCCAGGACGTTTTTGGCGTCGACGACCGTGGTGACCGAATCGAGCTTGGTTTTTTCCTTGACGTCGTCGTCGACGAAGAACGTTTGGACCACGGGCGAGGGATCGGCGAGGCCGGTGGTTTCGATCAAGATCGCGTCGAATTTGTCTTTGCGTTTCATCAAGCCGCCGAGAATGCGGATCAGATCGCCGCGCACGGTGCAGCAGATGCAGCCGTTGTTCATCTCGAATATTTCTTCGTCGGTGTCGACGATCAGATCGTTGTCGATGCCGATTTCGCCGAACTCGTTGACGATGACGGCAAAACGCTTGCCATGCTGTTCGGTCAAAATGCGGTTCAAGAGCGTGGTCTTACCGGCACCGAGATAGCCGGTCAGCACCGTGACGGGAACTTGCGACATTCATTGCTCCGAAATTGGGACCGATCCTGGAAAAGCGACGCTCAAGAACCCGGCGCCATCGCCTCAGTCAAGAGCTTTGCGTTTTGGCGCATCATCGCGACATATGACGGCGCCGGGCCGTCCTTCGCCGATAGGGCATCGGAGTAGAGTTTTCCGCCCAACTTTGCGCCGGTTTCGCGCGCGACTTGTTGAATCATGCGCGGGTCCGCGACGTTTTCGACGAAGATGGCAGACACGTTTTCGCGCCGAATTTGTCGGATGAGCGCTGCCATCTCTTTCGCCGAGGCTTGCTCTTCGGTCGAGGTCCCGAGCGGCGCGATGAACTCGACGCCATAGGCCTTGCCGAAATAGGCGAAGGCGTCGTGCGTGGTGATCACTCTGCGGCGGTTTGCGGGGATTGCCGAAACAGACGCGCGAATCCCGGTGTCGAGACTACGGAGTTCCTTGAGGTAAGCGGTTGCATTGCCCAGGTAGAATTGAGTGTTCGCTGTGTCGGCGGCGATGAGCGCGCGCTTGATGTTTTCCGTGTAGATCAAGACATTTTGAACATTCTGCCAGGCATGCGGGTCCAGACCGGTGCTTGTGGCGCCTTGTCCACCTACATGAAAAGGCAGCGGCCGAACGCCGGATGTGGCGATGACGAGCGTGGCGCGCGCGTTGGTCGACTTTGCCAGGCGCTCCGCCCAGGGCTCGAAGCCCCAACCATTGACGAGAAATATTTGCGCTTGGGCCACGGCGCGCGCGTCGGCGGGCGTCGGTTCGAAGACATGCGCGTCGCCGTCGGGGCCAACCAACGTTCTAATTTCGGCGCGGTCACCGGCCACGCGCGCGGCGATGTCGCCGAGAATGGAAAAACTCGCAACGACTTTCAGCTTGTCGGCCGCGGCGGGCGTTACCAACAAGAAGGCGGCGAGCCACGCAGCGGCGAGAACGCGCGGCGTCATCGATGAACCTCATGCGGTTCGTGATAGTGAGGCCGCCGCAGCCAGCGTGCGATCAAGCCACTGCGCGCGCCGGCGACGATCGAAATCAAGTAGACGGCGGACGCCACCAAAACGATGGCCGGTCCCGATGCCAGTTCGAAATGAAAAGACACCAGTAGGCCGACGAAACTCGAGACGAGTGCAATGGCGGTCGCGATGACGACAATGTGCGACACGTCTTCCGACCAAAACCGGGCGGCGAGTGCCGGGAGCATCATGACGCCCACGGCCATCAGCGTTCCCAAGGCCTGGAATGCGGCGACCAGATTGAGCACCACAAGTCCCAAAAAAATCGCATGGACCCAGGTACCGTGCGCGCCCACGCTGCGGGCGAAGACCGGATCGAAGCACTCCACCACAAGCGGCCGGTAGATGACGCTGATGACGAGAGTACTCACCGTCGCGACCGATACGACGAACAAAAGTCCGTCATCGTCGACCGCGAGGATCGAGCCGAAGAGAATGTGCAGTAGATCCACGGCAGAGCCGCGCATGGACACCAGCATCACGCCGAGCGCAAGGCTCGCGAGGTAGAAACCCGCAAGGCTTGCGTCCTCTTTCAAACCGGTCGCGCGCGATGTGGCGCCGGACAAAAGTGCGACCGTCAAGCCAGCGACGATGCCCCCGAGGCTCATCGCCCAAAGCGAGAGGCCGGAGACGATGTAGCCCACAGCGACACCCGGCAAAACGGCGTGGCCAATCGCGTCGCCCATTAGGCTCATGCGCCTTAGAACCAAGAAGACGCCAAGCGGCCCGACACCGATGGCCAAAGCCGCGCAGGCCACAAGCGCACGCCTCATGAATTCAAAGTCGACAAACGGCGCGGCGATGAGTTGGTAGAGGGCGGTCATCGGGCGACCTGTGCCGCAGGTGCGCGCGGGTGGGCGTGGGCTTCGCGCGCCCAGCGCCTCGTCATCGCTTGCGCGCGCTCGAGATTTTCAGATGTCATAACCTCGGATGTCGGTCCCCATGCCACCACTTCGCGCGCAAGCAACAAGGTTTCGGGGAAGTCTTTGGCGATGAGAGCGTTCTCGTGAAGCACGGCGACGACCGTGCGCGTTTCGGCGTGCCAGGCTTTTATGAGCCCCAAGAGATCGGTCGTCGTCGCTTCATCGACGGCCGCGAACGGTTCGTCGAGGAGGATGATCGACGCGTCTTGCATGATCAGCCTGGCAAAAAGCGCGCGCTGCCACTGACCGGCCGAAAGGTGCGCAATGGGTGTCTCGGCGTAACCGGTCAATCCAACTTTTTCGATGCAGTTGTGCGCGCGCTGTTTCTCGCCCGACCCGACGGCGCCGAAAATGCCAGATCGTGGCCACGCACCGAGAAGGACCGTCTGAATGACGGAGATCGGAAAGCTACGGTCGATTTCGGGTTGTTGCGGCAAATAGGCGAAATCGCGCGGTGACCGTCCGCCGCGATCTATTTCACCGTCGCTTAGCGGCACGAGGCCCATCAGCGCTTTGAGGAGCGTGCTTTTGCCGGCACCATTGGGACCGGCAATCGCCGTCAATGACCCTGTTTTGATCGACCCCGTTACGTGGTGCACCGCCGGCACCCGCCGATAGGTCACAATGACATTTTGCAATGTCAAAACGCTGTTTTCGGCGTCCGTCATGCCAGCGCCCAGATTGCGCCGAGCCAAAGCACCGCAAGCACGCATGCCGCCAACGCAACACGTTCAAGGGCGCCAATGGCGAGGAGATCGAAGTCGGACAAGGGATACCTGTGCCAAGATCAGATATGATACATTATAACATATCAGCTTGTGCGGTTGGCTCGCCAGCGCTGGCGCGCTTTGCCACAATGGGTTCGGGGCTGATACCTTGAATTTCTGCCGATTCTCGGCACCCGCAGGTAGGGCGAGCATGACTGAGCACCCGTTCGATCGTCTTTACGGACAGATTCTGGTCCGAAAATCGGCTGATCCCGACAAGTCGTACACAGCAAAGCTCCTGAAAGAAGGGGTCGCCAAGTGCGCCAAGAAAGTGGGTGAGGAAGGTGTGGAGGTCGCGCTCGCCGCCGTTACGGGCGACAAGCGCGAGCGCATCTGCGAATCAGCCGATTTGCTCTACCATCTGTGCGTGTTGTGGGTTGCAAGCGGCGTCGACCCTGCGGACGTTTACGCCGAACTTGGCGCGCGCGAAGGGCGATCCGGTCTAGACGACAAGGCCGCCCGAAAGGGAATCGTGCGTTAGAGCAGCCCTGCTTTCGCAGCCAGCGATTTCAGAGACACGAGCGGCCGGGGGCCCATGTGACCGATGACTTCGGCTGCGGCCAAGCCGCCCAATCTGCCGCAAACGTCAAGCGACAGGCCACGCGCGTAGCCGAACATAAACCCGGCCGCGTATTGGTCGCCGGCACCGGTGGTGTCTGCCACTTGCGACACGGGTTCAGCGTCGAGAATGTGGACCCGGCCAGCCTCAAGCACGACCGAGCCGTGCGCCGAACGCGTGATTGCTGCAGCCTTGCCCCATCTCCGAATCTCTTGAAACGCGCGGTCGAAGTGTTCGGTTTCGTACAGAGCCTTCGCTTCAGCCTCATTAGCGAACAGCATGTCGACGTCGTGCGCGAGTAGCGCTTTGAACTCATCGCGCCAGCGACCGACGCAAAACGGATCGGACAGCGTGAACGCGATTTTACGAGATGCGGCCTTGGCAACGGCGATTGCCGACCGAATGGCGGCTTTTGCTCCGGGGGTGTCCCAGAGATAACCCTCGACATAGAGAATTTTGCCGGCCGAAACATTTTCGACGGCCATATCGGCTGCGGAAATTTCCGGTGCGCAGCCCAAAAAAGTGCTCATGCTACGCTGGCCGTCGGGCGTGACCAGAATATGGCACGAGGCGGTGGCCGTGGTGCCGGTAAAGGGCTTAACGTCGAAATGTACGCCCGACTTTCGGATGTCCTCGGCAAACACTTGACCCAAGCGGTCGTCATTGACCTTGCCGATGAAGGCGGCCCTCCCGCCAAAGGACGCAATTCCAACCAGCGTGTTGGCGGCGGAGCCTCCGGAGGCCTCGATCGAGGACTTCATCGTGCGACCGAGGGTTTCCGCCCGGAAGGCGTCAACAAGAGTCATGGAGCCCTTGGCAATTCCATGTTCGGTCAAGAACGCGTCAGTGGTGTTGGCCAGTACATCGACAATGGCATGACCAATGCCAACGACATCGAACGATTCTTCGCGCATCCAAACGCCCCTTTGCAGTCATAGTCCGCGATGCAGTATAGGCAGCGCATCGGCTTCTACAATCGGCACACCTGGGCATTCGTATGATATCAAGCGCCGCGTCCGCGCTTTCCCAAATGTTCGACCGGAAATTTCGCGGCGTCCTGTGGCTCGGTGTCGCGGGGACGGTGGGGCTGTTTCTCGCGTTGACGTTGGTTTTGCAATGGTCGATCCGATACGTGCCCGACTTTGGATTTCATTGGATCCAAGATGCGACCGCCATCATCTCGCAATTCTTGCTGCTTATCGCGTTCGTGTTTATGGGGGCCCCGGTCGCGCAACTGTTCGCGAGCTTTTTCATAGACCGCGTTGCCGCCGCCGTGGAGGTGAAATATTACCCCCAGGAACGGCAGGCCGGCGGGGCGACGTTTAATGAGCTTTTGACGGCCGGATTGAGTTTTACGGCGATCAGCGTCGGACTAAACTTGCTCGCTTTCCCGCTGCAGATTGCGTTCGTGGGAGTCGGAACCTTGGTTGTGCTGTTCGTCAACGGTTACCTCACCGCGCGGACGTTTTTCGAACTCGCGGCGCTGCGCCATATGAGCTGGCGCGAAGCCAATTTGTTGCGGCGTAAGCACCGTGTGAGGTTGTTTTTGGGCGGCGCATTGATATCGTTGCTGGCGATGGTCCCGTTCCTGAATTTCTTCGTGCCGTTGTTCGGCACAGCAATGATGACGCACGAATACAACAAGCTGGCCAGGAGCGGATGATGCGGTTTCAAACGACGTTGGCTTTGGGACTTTCGGTCTTCGGTGTTGCCGGATGCCAGACGTTAAACGACGTCACCAGCTCGGTCACCGGAAACGACGATCGCAAGAGCCCCGACGTGGTGCAGGCCCCCGCCGTAGTGGGTGGTCAGACGGCCGCGCCTACGAAGTCGGCGGCGGTGGTTGGCGGGCTTGTGGGCCAAAGCGCGACGGGGCTTCGTGCGGCGTGGGGGGAACCCACAATCAAGCGTCATGAGGCCAATGCCGAACTCTGGCAGTATGGCGGAGCGTCCTGCACACTGCTCGTCTATCTCTATCCGGGCGCCAGCGACGCCCTGACAGTGTCGCATGCCGAAGCCGTTCCGGGCGGCGCCGACGAAGCGGCGGTAGAGGCATGCGCCAAGGCTGCCGGAAAACCGTCTCTAAAGCCCATCAGCTGAAGTTTCTTAAGCCGCCGGGTTTGCGAAGGGCGCGAAGTCTTGCCGGCCTGCGCTCTTGCGGTGATCGTTGAGTGCCCAGTGCACGCTTGGAAAGGCGAGTGCGTCCCAGGGAATCTCCTCCCAAGCGAAAAGTTTCGTTTCCAGGCTTTCTATTCCAGGCGCAAAGTCGGCGGCCACAAGGTCGGCGCGGAATATGAGTTGCACTTGCGAGATACGCGCAATCGAATAGACCGCGAGCAACCTATCGATCGAAATTTTGACTGTTGCTTCTTCCCACGCCTCCCGCGCCGCACCATCGGCCGGCGTTTCGCGTTCTTCCAAATAACCGGCGGGAATCGTCCAGAATCCTTGGCGGGGCTCGATCGCGCGGCGGCACAATAAAATTCGTCCGTGCCAAGAACATACCGCGCCCACCACGATCTTGGGGTTTACGTAGTGGATATGCCCGCATGTTGCGCACACATCGCGCTCAAAGGTGTCGCCATCGGGAACGCGGCGAACAAACTCGCAACACGTCTTGGGCGCAGGCGGTACGGGCGGATGCTCACGCATGGCGAAACACTGACCAAAGAAATGCCGCGCGTCTAGTGCCGGGCATCACCACCACGTTGCGCCTTTCACGTCAGACGCGATTATGGTACGGACACTGATTATTCTTGCGGCGCCGGTCCGCCGATTTTTCCCTTTGGAATTTCAAGATGGCAAAAACCTTCGACCTGGAAACTTCCCCCGGGCATTTACTTCGGCGTGCGCAGCAATATGCGAATGATCTGTATACGAATGAAATCGACGAACACGGCCTCACGCAGCGCCAGTTTGCGGTTTTGTTTGCCGTCGATCAGCAAGAAGGCGTGAGCCAAACCGTTCTGGTGCGAACGACCGGCATCGACCGTTCGACCCTTGCAGACATGATCGTTCGTATGCAGAAGAAAGATCTTTTGGCGCGCAAGCGGACCGACGACGATCAGCGCGCCAATGCCGTGCGAATTACGTCCACCGGGCGCAAAGCGTTGCGCGCGGCCATGCCGGCGGTGCTGCGATCGGATACGCAAATTTTGGAGGCGCTGCCCGCCCGCGCGCGCGCCGAGTTTACGAAAGCACTGGTGCTGATCGCGAAGGCGAGTGCGGACGCGCAGAATTCCGAAGACGACTCGACCGGCGGCAAGACTAAGGGACGCAAGCGCCGCTGAAGCCTAGACTTTGATATCGAGCTGAGAGCCCGGCCGGGCGGGCCGCGTGTCGCCGCGAGCAATGGGCGATACTCGCCCCATATCCGCTGTCCCCACAGGCGCCGAGAACGCCCTTGATTCGCTTGTGGAAGCGGGCGCCTTCGTCGCCGAGGTCTTGGCGCTCTGTTCGGGCCGCGAGGTCAGGTCGACGAGATCAGCCGTTTCGATGCGCCGCGGTGTCGCTTGCGAGCGCTGCGCCGACGCGGGGGCACCGGAACTTAAGACATAGCTTTGCGCTGCAATCTGAGCGGCGGTGGTAGAGATGGTCATGCAGACGTTATGTCCCCCTTAGGGTTCACGTCGCCCTAACGCGCGCTAAACAAAGCGTTAAGGCGCGCCTAAGGTCGAGAGTCCGCGGATTGGCTTAGCTCCACAAGACGCTCACTTCGCCTCATGGCGCGCCAGCTCAGCATGCCGAGCAGGAGCAATGCGAGAATGCTAATGCCGTAGGCCGGCCAAACATAGGCGGCGTAGCCGCCCATTTCGAAAAAGGTGCTCCAGTCGCTCAAGACGATGCACCCTCCAGCCCCAAACGAAGCGTGCGTAAGCGGCGCTCGGACACTTCCATACGCATGCGTATGAGCAAGAAGGCGACATAAAGAATGTTGTACGCCACGGCCATAACCAGGAGCGGGATCAACATCGGCGTCGTCATCGAAGGGCCGTCGGCACGAAAAACCGTCGCGCCTTGATGCAACGTCGACCACCATTCGACGGAGAAGTGGATGATGGGAACATTGACGACACCGACCAATGCCAATATGCGGGCGGCGCGGGCAGCGCGCGTCGGCTCATCAATGGCGCCCCAAAGAACGATATAGCCAAGATAGAGAAAGAACAGGATCAGTACCGAGGTGAGGCGCGCGTCCCACACCCACCAGGCCCCCCACATCGGCTGTCCCCAGAGCATGCCCGTAATCAGCGCGAGCGCGGTAAACACCAGGCCAATCGGCGCAGATGCTTTTGCCGCAATGTCGGCGAGCGGGTGCTTCCATATGAAGGCGACGGCGCTTGAAACCGCCATGCAGACATAAACGAAGAGCGCCATCCAAGCGGCGGGCACGTGCACGTAGATGATGCGCATAGCCTCGCCCTGCTGATAGTCCGGCGGCGCGAAAAACAGCGCCAGGTACAGTCCGACCAGCGAAAGCAGGATACCGGCTCCGAGCGTCCACGGCGTCAGCGTGCGCGCGAGGCGAAGGAAGCGCGTGGGATTGGCATAAGCGAGCATGACAACAATTTAGTCGGCGAAGCCGCCGTTCGCCACGCTTAGTCTTCGTTGAGACGCAATGCCGCGGCAGCCGCCAGCGGTCCGACGACCATGGCGATGAGCGAGGCGGCGGCCAAGAAGATTAGAGCCTGCGACGGGTCGTTTCCACTTTGGGCGGCAGCAACGGCGCTGGCGCCGAATATCAAGAATGGAACATTGAGCGGAAGCACTAGGATCGCGAGTACCATGCCGCCGCGTTGAACGCTCGTGCCCAGTGCGGCGGCGGCAGCCCCGATCGAGCTTAAGCCTGGCGTGCCGAGCAGCAGCGAAAGGGTCAGGGTCGGCACCGCGTCGAACGATAAGCTCAACAGTGGTGCCAGCAAGGGCGCCAAGAGCGTAATGATCAGTCCCGATGTGAGCCAATGCGCGAGAATTTTTGCAACGATGATCAGTTCCATCGGCAGGGGCGACAAGCGAAACAGATCGAGCGTTCCATCTTCAACGTCTTGCTGAACCATACGTTCGAGACCGAGCAGCGTCGCCAGCAGAGCGGCGATCCAGAAGAGACCGGGCCCTAAGGCCTTTAGTGTCGCGGCATTCGGCCCAAGACCCAAAGGCGCCAAGACGACGATCAGCGCGAAGAAGGCGGCCGAAAGGGCGGCGCCGCCGCTGCTGCGAATATTCAGCACCAGGTCGCGCCAGAACAGCGCCGCAAAGGTCCTCATGCGCCCGAACTCAAATGCAATGTGCGCATGCCCGCGAGAAACGGCTCGTGGGTGGCCGCGACGATGATGCCGCCGTCGGCCAAATGCTTGTTACAAACATTGTTCAAGCGCGCGCGGGCTTGCGCATCGAGCGCGACGAGCGGTTCGTCGAGCAACCACAGACGACGTGGTTGAAGTGAAAGGCGCGCGAGGGAAAGCCGGCGTCGCTGTCCAGCCGAAAGGAAGCCGCCGCTTATCCCGGCAAGCGCGCTCAAGCCCCAAACGTCGAGCGCTGCGTCAACATCTCGTGCGGGCGCACCCAGCAATGCGGCATGGAAACGCAAGGTCTCGCGCACGCGCAGCTGTGTGCGGATCATGTCTTGGTGGCTGATGAAATGAAGCGCGCCATCGCGGGCCTCGCCCGTCAAAGGTTGGCTGTCGTTGTCGAGCAGGCGCAATCGACCGGCCATGACAGCGAGAAGTCCCGCCAAAATGCGCAGAAGAGTGGTCTTTCCACTTCCGTTGGGGCCATACAGGACGAGCGCTTGCCCGGATGAAACCTCGAAATTCACGTGACGAAAGACAACGCGTTCGCCGCGAAGTGCTGCCAACCCTTCCGCGACTAGCCTCATCTCTCAAATGTCCGAAAAGGAGCCGCCGCGGCCCTTGCCCGATGCAAAGCGGCCTGCGCCACTTAACGCCTCGCCGCTGAGCAAGGTGGCTTGGCCGTGGGCAAACTCGTTCGCCATCGCCTCCGCGTAGCCGAGGTCCCATTGCTGATAGGCGGACAAGCGATCGTGGCGCATGCAGACTTGCGGAAAATGAGCGAGTTCGGCTGCGAGCTTTTCGGCTTCCATTCGCGCGGTGCCCTTTGCCACGACCCGATTGACGAGGCCCATGGCAAGCGCCTCGCGTGCACTCACAGCACGGCCGGTTAGGATTAAGTCCATGGCGTGGCCCATTCCAATCAATCGCGGCAGGCGAACGGTTCCGCCATCGATGAGCGGAACACCCCAACGTCTGCAGAACACGCCCAGGACCGAATCCTCTTCTGCGACACGCATGTCACACCATAAGGCCAACTCCAGCCCGCCGGCCACAGCGGGGCCGGCGATGGCGGCGATGACAGGCTTGGACAGAAGCAGCCTGCTCGGGCCCATTGGCGCCTGAGCATCGGCGCGAATGTCCGGCCCTTGTTTAGGGTTTTCGAAACGATTGCCGTTTCCTTCGGCGATCGCTTTCAGATCGGCACCCGCACAGAATGCGCCATCTTCACCCGAAAACACGGCAACTGCGGCGGGTGGATCGCGATCAAAAGCTAAGAATGCCTCTACGAGTGCGTCGGCGGTCGGGCGATCCACGGCGTTGCGCCGGTTGGGGCGTGTGAGGACGACGGTGGTCACCGGTCCAGCGCGCTCGGTTCGGACCGCCGGGTTTGTCATGGCTTGTTATCCTGGTGAGAACTCATTGTGTGAGATTAGTCCGGTAGCGCTGCGCAACGAAACTGATTAATTTCCACCCTGCCCTTCACATCCCTTCGCACCAGCCAGCTATCCAGGAGCCCCCAATCCGTGACCGCTCTCAACAGTTTCAAATCGAAAAAGACGCTCAAAGTCGGTTCGAAGACCTACACCTATTACAGCCTAAAGGCAGCCGAGAAGAACGGGCTTGAGGGCATATCGCGTCTACCCTATTCGATGAAGGTTCTGCTTGAGAACTTGTTGCGCCATGAGGACGGCCGCAGCGTCACGAAAGAAGACATACAATCGATCGCGGGCTGGTTGAAAACAAAGTCGTCCGACCGCGAAATCGCGTTCCGGCCGGCCCGCGTTCTGATGCAAGACTTCACGGGCGTGCCCGCCGTGGTCGATCTCGCGGCGATGCGCGACGCGATGATGAAGCTTGGCGGCAAGGCGGAGATGATCAATCCGCTGGCGCCGGTCGATCTCGTCATCGATCACTCGGTGATGGTCGACTATTTCGGTCAGAA